>NZ_JASGFD010000013.1:0-100877 GCF_047605705.1 Silvibacterium sp.
AGGGATGGGTATTGCTGGATAAACCTTCTCGAAAACCACAACTCCTCTGTGCTCTCTGTGTCCTCTGTGGTGAAAGTTCTCTTTTAATGCGGCGAAGACCCTCGAGCACCCACTCATTGCCGGAGCAACAAACCCCGCTGCGCTTTTTCGGCCGGCCGAAACGGGATTTGCAGGCAAAAGCAGCGGAATCGAAAGGCGGACTGTCTTAGCCAGAACGATGCGGGAATTTCGAGAGCGAATCGCGGCGGCGCAGCCGGGCCGCGCCGACACGGACCGGCGCTGGATCTACGTGCCCTATGACCGGCTGACCGACGAGACCGGTCCGCTGACCGAGCAGCCAGCCGCCGAGACCGGCGTGGTCATGATGGAGGCGCTCGGCAAGGCGCGGCGGCGGCCGTATCACAAGAAAAAGCTGGGTCTGATCCTCGCCGGGGAGCGGCATTTCGCCCTGCGCCAGGCCGCGCGCGGAGTGAAAGTGATCTACCTCTTCACCGAGGGCGATCACGTTGACGGCTTCACCGAGGCGCAGCGGCTGCTGGGCGAGCGCGAGATGGCGATCATGCAACCGGCAGAGCGCGAATTGCGGCTGGATGTGGATCGCGCGCGCAAAACCGGTGTACGGCTAAGTGAAGTCAAAGACACGACTTGGCTCTCGACAGAGGCCGACTTTGATAATTGTTATCGTCTTTCCGGAAGCCAGATCCTAGAGGCGAAACCGCTCGTAATGGATCGTTTCTATCGCGCGATGCGGACCAAAACCGGGATACTCATGCGCGGCGGCAAGCCGGTAGGCGGCAGGTTCTCCTACGATGCGGAGAACCGCAGGCCATGGCGAGGCAAGCCTCGGCCGCCGCGGAGACCCTCCTTCGCCCCGGATGCCATCACCCGCGAGGCGCTCGAACAGGTAGCGGAGCTGTTCCCGGAGAGCTTCGGCTCGATCGAGGGTTTCGATCTTCCGGTCACGCGGGAGCAGGCGCTCGAGGCATGGCGGTTCGCGCGGGAGCATCTGCTGGCGGAGTTCGGTCCCTATGAGGATGCGATGTCCTCGCGCGAGCCGGACCTCTTTCACTCGAAGATCTCAGCCGCGCTGAACGTGAGCCTGATCCTGCCGGGCGAGGTGATCGCCGATGTGGTGAAGGATGCGGATAAGGGCAGAATCCCGCTGGCCAGCGCTGAAGGCTTCATCCGGCAGGTTCTCGGCTGGCGGGAGTATATGCGGCATGTGCATCGGGTGACGGACGGATACAGGAAGATCCATGGGGGCCATCCCCCGCGCGATCCCTATGCCGGAGCGAAGCCCAGCGCGCTCGACGCGCACCGGAAGCTGCCGGCGGCGTACTGGGGAGTGAAGTGCGGATGGAACTGTGTCGATACCGTGGTGGAGCAGGTTATGCGGGAAGGCTGGTCGCACCACATCACGCGGCTGATGGTTCTGAGCAACCTGGCGACGCTGATGGGCGTGGAGCCGCGCGAGCTGACCGATTGGTTCTGGGTGGCGTACGTGGACGCGTACGACTGGGTAGTGGAGACGAATGTGCTGGGTATGGGCACCTTCGGCGACGGCGGGGTGACGGCGACCAAGCCCTATGTGAGCGGGGCAGCGTATATCCACCGCATGAGCGATTACTGTGAAGGTTGCCGCTTCGATCCGAAAAAGGCGACCGGCGAGGGATCGTGTCCGTTCACGGCGCTCTACTGGAGCTTTCTGGAGCGCAATGCCGAGCGGCTCGAGGGGAATATGCGGATGGCCATGCCGCTGGTGACCCTGGCGAAAAAGCCGGCCGCGGAGCGGAAGGCGCTACGCGAGCGCGCCGAGGCAGCGATAAACGAACTGGAATCTGCGCGATACTGAAGTCGCGACGGAGGGCAGGAAGAGATGCTGGATGCAGTCGTCATCGGAGCGGGGCTGGCGGGGTTGAACTGCGCGCTCACGCTGGAGCGGGCGGGGCTGAACGTGGCCCTGCTGGAGGCGCAGGACGGTCCGGGAGGACGGGTGCGGACGGATGTGGTCGACGGCTTCCGGCTGGACCGCGGCTTCCAAATCCTGCTGACGGCGTATCCCGAAGCGCAGCGTGCCCTGGATTACGAGCGGCTGAAGCTGTGTCCGATGACCCCCGGGGCGCTGGTATGGCATGAGGGCGCGATGCACCGGCTGGCCGATCCCTTCCGGCACCCGCTGTTGGCGCTGGGCTCGCTGCTGGATGGCACCGTGCCGCTGGGCGACAAGCTGAAGGTGGCCTCGCTGCGGGAAAAGGTGAAGCAGGGGGAAATCGAGGAGATTTTCGCCGCGCCGGAGACCACGACGCTCGAGTTCCTGCGCCAGTATGGCTTTTCTGAAGCCATGATCGAGCGCTTCTTCCGGCCGTTTTTCAGCGGCGTGTTTTCGGAGCCGGGACTCAAGAGCTCGAGCCGGTATTTCCAGTTCCTGTTCCGCATGTTTGCCGAAGGGCCAGCCGCGGTCCCGGAGCTGGGGATGGGCGAGATTCCAGCGCAGCTCGCCGCGGCGCTGAAGCCCGAGACCCTGTCGCTGAGCACGCGGGTGGTGCGGCTGGAGAAGCTGCCCCAGGGCTACCGGCTGAAGATCGAGGACGGACGGGAGATTGAGGCGCGGACGGTGGTGGCCGCGGCCGGGGCGCATACGCTGCCGCTGGTTGGCTTGTCCGGTCTTGCGGCACCGGGCAACGGCGTGACCTGGAACCAGACGGTGACGGTCTATTTCACGGCCGAGCGTGCGCCGGTGGAAGAGCCGACGCTGGTGCTGAATGGTGTCGGCCAGGAGGATGGGCCGATCAATCACCTGACGGTGATGAGCTGTGTCTCAAAGGCCTATGCGCCTCCGGGCGCGGAGCTGATCGCGGCGAACGTGGTGGGGCAGGCGCCGCTGCGGGACCTCGACCTGGAGCGGCTGGAAGCTGCGGTGCGCGGGCATGCGCGGCGCATCTTCGGCGCGCCGGTGGATCGCTGGCGGCGGCTGCGCACCTACGCAATCCCCCACGCGCTGCCGCTTGCCGCCCATGTGATGTGGAATCCGCAGCCGGTGCAGCGCACCTCCGAGGGCGTGTACCTGTGTGGAGACGTGACCGAGACACCCTCTATCCAGGGTGCGCTCGTCTCCGGAAGGCGTGTGGCCGAAGCGCTGCTGGCGTCGGACTAGCCTCTATTGGCATACTCTGCCTGCTCGTTGTGCTTTTCCTTAGAGAGTGTGTCGTCCCGATAAAGAAGACTGTCGTTCCGACCGAAGCGAGGCGTCTTTCGTCTCGCGAAGCGGAGGAACCTGCGGTTCTCGCTTTCCTATCGAAAGCGTTCTGAGCGAGCTGCCTCATCGCAGGTTCCTCCACTCCGCTTCCTGTGGTCGCTTCGGTCGGAATGACAGATTCGTGGCGGTGTTGTAGCCGCGAACGAACAGGTCATGCACCTTGTATCCGGCTGGAGCTTAGACTTCGGGCGTGGAGCGCTTGTTCAGATTTGCAGGCGCGAAATCCGCGGCGATGGACTCGAGCTTCTGCAGATGGTGCAGGTCGTGCCCGGCGATGGTCTCGACGATGGTCCAGACGGTGAGCGGGCCTCGCTCCGGGTGGACGGCGGCGCGCGCCTTCTGTTCCGGGGTGAGCGAGCGGAAGAGCGCCATATTCCATTTGCGGGCGTCGCAGAAGAGCGCCAGCGCGTCATGGGCTTCGTAGACGGCATAGGTGGCGGCCCACTTGTCCTGGTCGAAGGGCTGGATGACGTGGTTCTCCTCGGCCAGCGCCTGGCGCGCGCGGAAGGAAAACGCGAGTTCGGAGTCGGTGAGGTGGCAGAGGATTTCGCGCGGACTCCATTTGCCCGGCGCGTAAGGCTGGTCCAGGCGCTCCGCACCTAGCTCCTCTGTAAGCTCTTCGATTCGGCGGGGCGTGGCGGCAAGGACGCGCAGGGGATCCTTGCCTTCGACGTAGCTGGCGTAGGGATTCGCGGACATGGTTGAGGCAGTATGCCATGGAAGCCGCGGCCGCGCGTCCTGCTTCCGGTTGGTTGCGGTTTCAGGGATGGTTTTTGGCCTGTTTCAGGTCAGGGTTATCGGCACGGAGGCTGGCAAGCATCTGCTGGTAGGCGTCTGCGTTGGTCTTAAGGGTGGAGTAGTCGAGCGTGGCGTACTGGCTGCGGAGAGCTGCTTCGAGGCTTTCGGTGAGCGGAGAAATCGGATCGCCGTCCGGCCATGGGTTCTCGATCCTGCGATTAGCCGCGGCTGTCCAGGCGAAGGGAGCTTCGCGGATGTCATATCCGGCGGTGAGCATGTACTGCAGGCCGATGCGGCTGGCCTCTTCGTTCATGTGCAACTGGAGTTCGCTATAGGCGATGGAGTTGGCGATGAGAAGAGGCGAGCCAAAGTAGCCGCCAGCCAGGATTACCCCCGTCCACTTGAGCTCCCGATGCATCTTGGCGGCTTCGAGATGGTGGTAAAGCTCGCGCTCGATGGCGGAAGCGATACCGTTTGACAGCAGTGCAGCGAGCTGGGCTTCATTCTGGAGCGAGGCCAGTACGTTGTCTGGTACAGCGATGACGCCGTCCGGAGAGGAAGACACGTCATTGAGCGCATCTTTCTGTTTCGCGGAGCGATGAATGACGTAAAAGCGGAAGTTAATCTTCACGGGGTCTCCATCCGCGAGATTTTTCTCAAACTGCGGGATGAGACCCTGGCCGACGTGCGTGACATACGTCTGCAAAGTCTCATCCGGAACGATTTCCGATGCGCCAGCGCCGGGCCACTTGATCCGGCCTGGCTGATGATTTGCATAGTCCGGCAGTGTGATATCGGGATCAGATTTGTCGCGGAAGCTTTGTTCGTCCGTAAGGGATCCGAAGGGTGCGGCAGTGAGCGTCAACGCACGCAGCGAGAAATCCTGTTCGCGGTGAGCGGAGAAGCTGGCGATCATGCCGGTATGGAGCCGCTCGAGCGGCAGGGCTTTTCCGTCGCCTGCGGTGATTTTCGTGGCGGAAGTGATGTCGAGGCGGTAGCCGTCCACCCATAATGTCGGGTTCGCTGCCGGAACAATGGATGTCAACAGGCCTGCACCCTTAATCTCGCGCTTGCCGGTCAGATCGGGATCGAGCACCACCTGTACGAATCGGGCGACAAATGCGCCGTTCTTCTCGAAGCGGCCTTCCACATGGACATGGCTGCCGACGGCGACGGAGATATCGATAGGTCCACTACTGGCGTGTTCGGCATCGATCACGGGGAGGGGATGCTCGGTCTTCGCATCGCAGAGGACGTGGCGCGGGCCGACGTCGAACTCGCCCGGGCTGGTGACGCTGGTCACGTAGCCGTCGAAGGTCTTCGGGAGCTTTGCTGCGTGGGCGGTAGGCAGAAAAACAGGCAGAAGGACAGAGGCGAGCAGGGAACGTGCAATTTTCATGTGTCGGGCCGGATGTGTGGGTGCTGGGCGCAGTATTTCATGGAAGCGCTTGGTGCCGCGGACTCGATCCCATGGTTTCGCTGCGATTGAGAAAGGGCGGATTTCCGTTCGGCTGCGCACTTGTTACCCTTCGAGAACGTCGATTGCTTATGCCGCGTCTTGCCCGATCCTGGAAGCTGTCCGCTTTTCTTCTTTTACCCGCGCTTTGTGCCGGTACGCCTTTGGTGCGCGCGCAGCAGGCCGGGACGCCGCCTGCGCTGGACGCGATCCTCAACCGGCTCGAGGCGAATCTTCATCACTACGACGCCGGGGTGCCGAGTCTCTTCTGCGATGAGCATGTGGTGTCGTCGCAGTCGGTGCGCGATACGCCGATCGAGAACTCGGTCACCGATTCCATCTTCCGCCTCCGGCGCACGCCCGGGCCGGGCGGCACGACCTCGCTGGTCGAGTCGCGCGAGATCAAGACCGTCGACGGAAAGCGGCCGCAGTCGAAGGATATGGACGGCCCCACGCTGCTGAGCGGCATGTTCGAGGGCGGACTCGCGGTCGTCTCCCGCAGCCAGGCGGCATGCATGAAGTACACGCTGGAAAAGCCGGATAAGAAGCAGCCGGGTGGACCGTATGTGGTCCGCTTCGAGACGGAGCTGGCGCCGCAGAACCTGAACAGCTGCTTTCTCACCGAGAAGAGCAAAGGGCTGGTCGACATCGATCCCGCATCGATGCAGGTGACGCACCTGGAGATCACGACGCCTCGTCACGTCATCAGCGCAGGCGGGGATTTCGCGCCCCGTATGATCGGCAAGCGGGAGCTGGCGGTCGATTATGCGCCGGTTCCGCTCGGTGACAGTACCTTCTGGCTCCCTTCGGCGATCGGGATGACCACGGGCACGGGTTTCGCCTCCCATGACAAGGTGTGGTCCTTTCAGGCGGAGTACCGCAACTGCCACCGGCTGGAGGTCACCACGCGAATGCTGCCGGCCGGGCCGGCACAGTAAACAGGACCGTTGCTTCCCATGTCTCAAAATCGAGACATGGGGCACCCGGCTTCGCCCTTTAGGCTTCGCTTCGGTCGGAATGACGAATCTGCTTTGGAGTTTGTGCTTCCCCACTCAAGCCAAAACCGGGCTTGAATGGGCCACCGTCGAGGTGGATGCTCTATCTGAGCCGCCCTGAGCCCTGTTCGAGCAGGCCGATTGAATTCGGGGGTGTTTCGGCGTATTCTTATTCAGCAGACGAGTTTGTCCGCGACTGGGCCGTGGGTTGCCGGCGGGCGCGGAGAGATGAGTGGGCTTCTGGCCCACTTTTTCTTTGGCCTCGAAAGTCCCCGTCAAACTTCGCCAGCGTAAACAGTTATGGCCCTGAACCTTGATCAGATTCGTGCCCTTGCCCAGCGTGTGGCGGCCTCGCATGGCCTCGACGTGGTGGAAGTGGATTACCAGGGAGCGGGCAAGCAGCGCGCTCTGCGAGTTTTTCTTGAAAAGAACGCCGAAGAGCGGGCGAAGCTCGCTGCCGGAGAGGCTGAGCCGAAGGACGGCGAAGAGAGCGATGAGGGAGTATCCCGTCCGGAAGGCTTCAACCGGGAGCATCTTTCCGGGATCACGCACGACGACTGTACGGCTTTCAGCAGGGATTTCGGCACCGTTCTCGATGTAGAAGAGTTGATACCCGGAGCAGAGTACACGCTCGAGGTATCGTCGCCGGGGTTGGACCGGAAGCTGTCTTCTGTCGTGGATTACGAGCGGTTTGCGGGCAGCCTGGTGAAGCTCCAGACCTTTGAGCCGGTGAACGGGAACCGTCACTGGCAGGGCCGGCTGACCGGCGTGGCCGATGGGCGCATCACAGTGGATTTGAGTGCCCTGAAGCCGAAGGGAAAGGCCAAGAAGGCGCAGGCGGCAGTCGGCGAGACGATGGAAATCGCGCTGGCCAACGTCGAAAAGGCGCGGCTGATTCCCGAGTTCTAAAGACATTTTGTCCGCGCACGATTGCGGACCCCAGACGCGGCTCCGCTGACATCGCTATCTGTCAGCCAGGCCGAAGGAAGAGTTGAGACGAGACTATGGCAAGCCAGCTTTATCAGAGCATTGAGATTCTGAGCCGCGACAAGGGCATCGACCCGGAGATCGTGGTGGGAGCGGTGGAAGACGCGATCGCCCTGGCAACGCGCAAGTATTACAAGACGCAGGAAAACATGCGCGCCGAGCTGGACAAGGAAACGGGCGAGATCCGGGCCTATGTCTATAAGACGGTAGTCGAGACCCCCGAGGAGATCGAGGATCCGATCAACCAGATCACCCTCGAAGAGGCGCGTGCGCTGGCTCCCGAGGTCGAGGTGGGTGGCGAAATCCGCTACTACAAGCCGACCGACGTGCTGGGCCGCATCGCCGCGCAGATGGCGAAGCAGGTGATCTTCCAGAAGGTCCGCGAAGCCGAGCGCGACACGGTCTTCAACGAGTACAACCACCGCGTGGGCGAGGTTCTGAACGCCACGGTGAAGCGCGTCGAGCTGCAGGACGTGATCTTCGACATCGGCAAGGCCGAGGCGCGCATGCCGCGCCGCGAGCAGTCGCGGCTGGAGCAGTTCGCCGTGGGCGAGCGCGTGCGCGTCGTGCTGCTGCGTGTGGATCGCGCGGCCAAGGGTCCGCAGGTCATCGTTTCGCGCGCCGCGAAGGAGCTGGTGCAGAACCTGTTCCAGAGCGAAGTACCGGAAATCTACGACGGCACGGTGATGATCCGCGCCATTGCCCGCGAAGCCGGCGAGCGCACCAAGATCGCCGTGATGTCGCGCGACAAGGATGTCGACCCGGTCGGCGCCTGCGTGGGCATGAAGGGCATGCGCGTGCAGTCGATCATCCGCGAGCTGCGTGGCGAGAAGATCGACATCATTGAATTCAGCGAAGAGATCACCACCTTCGCCGAGAAGGCACTGCAGCCGGCGAAGGTCAGCCGCGTGAGCATTACGGACCTGGGCGAGAAGCAGCTAGAGGTCATCGTGGACGACACGCAGCTGTCGCTGGCGATCGGCAAGAAGGGGCAGAACGTGCGCCTGGCGGCCAAGCTGCTGGACTGGAAGATCGACATCAAGAGCGAGGAAGAGAAGCGCCAGGAAGTCGAACAGCAGATGCAGGGTGTGGGCGGTCCTTCGACGCCGATCGAGCAGGTCTCGGAGCTGGGCGAGTCGATCATCGACAAGCTGGTGGCCGCGGGCATCACGACCGTCGAAGCGCTGGCGGACATGACGCCCGAGCAGCTGGAAGAGATTCCGGGCATCGGCGAGAAGACGCTCGAGAAGATCAGCGTAGCGGTACGGCACTACTTCGGCCAGTACGAAGAGGGCGAAGAGCGTCCGGCTGCGGCCGAGGCGAAGGCGGATTCGGAAGACGCGGCGGAAGAAGATGCGACCGCGGCAGCCGAGCGCGCCAGCCTGGCCGAGGAAGAAGAGGCTCTGGAGCTGGGTCTGACGCAGGACGGCGAAAGCGGTCCGGCGGATGAGGACTCGGAGGCCGAGGGCTCGGGGCTGATCAACGACGCCGTGGCGGCTGAGGCGATCGAGGAAATTACCGAAACGGGCGCGGGCGCGGAGTTCGATGGCGGCGTGCCGGTTGCTCCGGGAACGCAGAACACCAGCCACCGGCTGGTGGAGACTGCGGTCACCGAAGACGTTGCGGAGACGGCGGAATTGCGCGAAGAAACGGATCACGATGCGGGGAACGGCGAGTAGCATGCGCCGTTTCACCGTATTCCCGGCTCAGAAGACCGATGAAAGCCATCGTTTTCGGGCCATAATAGATAAAGGCGTGAAATCCCACAGCCATGAGGTTCTTATGAACGGCTAAGGGCTAGGGACAGCGACAAAGGGGCGGATGAGTAAAGTTCGAATCAACGATTTAGCGCGAGAGCTGGAAGTAAAGAGCAAGGCCATTCTGGATGTCCTGGATGGTGTCGGTGTGACCGAGAAGAAGACACACTCCAGCTCACTTGAGCTTGATGAAGCCGAGCGTGTGCGTGCCCACTTCCAGCGAGGGAAGTCCGGCGGCGCAGCTTCGTCTGCGCGCAACGACAATGCGGCCAAGCCGAAGATTGACTGGTCCCGAGTCTCGAAGCCTGGGGATGTGCTGAAGGCCATCCAGCAGCGTAAGGAAGAAGAAGCAGCCCCGGCGAAGCCCGCGGTGCAGGCGGCTCCTCCGGCGGTGAATCGTCCGGTGGTCGCGGCAGCACCTCCGGCCGGCGTACAGCGCCCCGCCGTGGCCGCCTCGCCCGCACCGGCTCAGGCCGTGGCGGCAGCGACGCGTCCGGTGACCCCGGCGGCAGCTCCCGCTCCCTCCGCTCCTGTGGCGCAGGCTCCCGCAGTGCAGACCCCGGCAGCGCCGGCGGCTCCTGCACCCGTGGCCTCTACCCCGGCGGCTCCTGTGGCTGCGGCTCCGGCTGCTCCCGCAACGCCTGCTCCGGCTCAGCCTGCTCCGGTTGCGGCAGCGCCCGCGGCCCCGGCTGCACCTGCGGCTCCGGTTTCGGCTCCCCCCTCGGCTGCGGCTCCTGCCGCTCCGCAGGCGGCGAGCGCTCCGGTAGCGGCTCGTCCGGTCATCGGCACGCCGAACCCGAACAATCCTGCTCCGCGCCGCATCGTGCCGCAGCCTCGCCAGGCCCCGAATATCGTGGTGCCTTCGGCTCCGGCGATTGCCGCGAAGCCCCCGGCCGGCCCGGTCGTGGCGAAGCCTCCGGTGGCTCCGGCTGGCGCGATTCACAGCGCGGCTCCGACGGCTCCGGTCGCGGCCAAGCCCCCGGTTGCGGCAGCGGCTCCGGCTGCTCCTGCGACCCCGGCTGCTTCGACGCCCGCAGCGGCGGCTCCGGCAACGGATGCGCCTGCGGCCCCGGCAGCACCCGCGGCTCCGGCTGCTCCTGTCCGTCGCGTGATCATGCCGCAGACCGGGCCTCGCCCGGTGTACACGGCGCCCCCGCCGCCTCCGGTTTCGCAGCGTCCGGCTGCTCCGCAGGGTGGCCAGGGTGGTCCCGGCGGCTCGATCCAGCGTGGACGTCCTATCTTTGATCGCCGGCCCGGTGGACCTGGCGGCGGCCCGACCGGTGGCGGCTATGGCCGTCCGCAGGGCGGTCCTGGAGGCCCTGGCGGCCCGGGACAGCGCCGTCCCATGCATCCGACCCGCTCCATGCCGGGTGGTCCCGGTGGTGGCCCGGGAGGCCCTGGTGGCCGTCCTGGTTTCGGTGCACGTCCTGGATTCGGACAGCGCCCCGGTGGCCCCGGCGGCCGTCCCGGCTTCGGTGGTCCGCGTCCCGGAATGGGAGGCCCTGGTGGTGGCTTAGTGCCGCCTCCGGGCGAGGCTCCGCGTCCGCAGCGCGCAGGCAATAACCAGCGCCGCGGCCGTCAGCAGTATCCGAAGACCAAGGAAGGCCCGATGAAGGGCTTTGCCCCGCCGTCCCGTTACGGCGGAGTACAGATTCCGAACGAGCCGCTGCCGATCACGCGCACCATTACCGTGACCGAAGGCATCAGCGTGAAGGATCTGGCCGAGAAGCTGGGTGTTCGCGGCAAGGACCTGATCGCCACGCTGCTGATGCGCGGCGTGTTTGTGACCGTCAACCAGTCGCTCGACGGCGAGCTGGTGAAGGATGTGGCGCGGCAGTTCGGCGCGGACACCGAGGTCATCACGTTCGAGGATCAGCTGGCGAACGAGGCCATCGAAAACGTACTCGCGCAGGAGAATCCTGACGAGCACGAAGTGGTTCGTCCTCCGGTGGTCACCGTCATGGGTCACGTCGACCACGGTAAGACCTCGCTGCTCGACGCCATCCGCGATGCGGATGTGGCCGGTGGCGAAGCCGGTGGCATTACGCAGCACATCGGCGCGTACAAGGTGCGCATCGGCAAGGAAGATTCGCCGGCCTTCGGCCGCGAGATCGTCTTCCTCGATACGCCGGGTCACGAAGCCTTTACCCGTATGCGTGCGCGCGGCGCCAAGGTCACCGACATTGTCGTGATCGTGGTGGCGGCGGATGACGGTGTGATGCCGCAGACGCTCGAAGCGATCGACCACGCGAAGGCGGCGAATGTGCCGATCATCGTGGCGGTGAACAAGATCGATAAGCCGGATGCGCAGCCGGATCGCGTCAAGCAGCAGCTGGGCGATCGCGGACTGGTGCCGGAAGCCTGGGGCGGTTCGACGGTGTTCGTCGATGTCTCGGCGAAGAAGAAGCAGAACCTCGATCTGCTGCTCGAAATGATCTGCCTGGTGGCCGATATCGGCAACCTGAAGGCGACTCCGGGCCGCTCGGCCGTGGGTACCGTCATCGAAGCGAAGCTGGACCGCGGACGCGGTGCGGTGGCCTCGGTGCTGGTGCAGAACGGTACGCTGCGTAACCAGGACAGCTTCATCGTGGGCAACACCTTCGGCAAGATCCGCGCCATGTTCGACGATCGCGGACGCGCCATCGAAGAGGCTGGCCCGTCGACGCCGGTGGAGATTCTCGGTCTCGAGAGCATCCCCGACGCAGGCGACACGTTCCTGGTGGTTGCGGACCGCGACAAGGCCAAGGGCATTGCGCAGTACCGCAAGATGAAGGAGCGCGAGGCACAGCTGGCGAAGAGCTCGCGTGTGTCGCTCGAAGGCCTGGCCGAACAGATCAAGCAGGCCGGCGTGAAGGAACTGCCGCTGATCCTCAAGGGCGACGTGCAGGGCTCGGTGCAGGTGCTGGCCGATTCGCTGCAGAAGATGTCGACCGAGAAGGTGCGCATCAAGGTCATTCACTCGGGCGTGGGCGCCATCACCGAGAGCGACGTGCTCCTGGCTTCGGCCTCGAACGCGATCGTCATCGGCTTCAACGTCAAGCCGGAGCGTAAGGCCGCGGACCTGGCAGAGCAGGAAGAGGTCGAGATTCGTCTGCACTCGATCATCTACGAGCTGCAGGACGAGATCACCAAGGCGATGCTCGGACTCCTCGAGCCGGTGTTCAAGGAAGTCTACATGGGCCGCGCCGAAGTGCTGCAGGTCTTCCGTATCCCGAAGGTCGGCACCATTGCCGGCTGCCGCGTGACGGATGGCTCGCTGCGCCGCGATGCGGAGATCAAGCTGCTGCGTGACGGCGAGCAGGTCTTCAAGGGCAAGCTCAGCTCGCTCAAGCGCGTGAAGGACGATGTGAAGGAAGTGACGAACGGCATGGAGTGCGGTATCGGCATCAATTCCAACGACATCAAGGAAGGCGACATCATCGAGGCCTTCGTCACCGAGAAGGTGGCGGCGGAACTCGGAGCAGCACGCTAAGCGATTCTTCTACCAAACCAGCAGCCGGCGGAGCTATCCGCCGGCTGTTTTCTTTTCCGGATATGACATTCCTCACTACACACGGAGAATGGCTGCGCCCAGGCTTGGGGCATGGCCGTGAGTACTGTCTCTCCGGTGAAGGACGACGAGGCGACGCTGGCTGCGATCAGCGTGCTCGCCTGCATGCTGACGACGATGCTGCATGAAGGTGTCGGGCATGCGGCGGTGGCGATGGTTACGCTGCACGCCTCGGGTGTGCTGACCACGCTGGCGTGGTCGAGCGAGGGAGCGAGCCGTCTGGTCGAGGCCGGAGGGACGCTGGTGAACCTCTTAACGGCCGGGGTGGTGTGGCTGCTGTTGCGGCAGGCGAAGGAGGCGTCAGCGGCATGGCGCTATTTTCTCTGGGCCGTGATGACTTTCAGCCTCTTTGCGGGAACTGGCTACTTCTTTTATTCGGGCGTGACGGATTTCGGAGACTGGGCAGCGGTCATCGCAGGGCTCACGCCGCACTGGCTGTGGCGCGCTGGGCTGGTGATCGTCGGGATCGCAGCCTATTACGCAGCCATGCAGATCGTGGGACGCACGGTGGTGTGGTCGCTGGGAGTCGCGCCCGTAGAGTCTGCCCGTTTTCAGCGGCTGATGGTGGTGACGTATATCGCGGCTCTCGCGATCGACGGCGTGGCCGGGCTCTTCAATCCCTTCGGACTCAAGTACGTGTTGCTCTCGGCGCTGGCCGCGACGGCGGGCGCGAACTCTGCGCTGCTGTGGATGCGGAAGCATCTGCCGGAGGGGCTTGAGGCCGGTCCGCATCGCGATCCGGTGAGGCGCAGCGCGGCGTGGATTGCAGTGGCGGCGGTGCTGGCGATCGTATTCATCGCGGTGCTGGGGCCAGGTGTGAAGCTGGGACATTAGGCTGCGATAGCATGGGCGCATGGCAGTGGCGGCGATGACAATCGAGCTGCGCATCGAGCATGCGCAGTCGCTGAAGGACCGGCGGCAGGTGGTGCGGAGCCTCAAGGAGAAGCTGTCGCACGGCTTCAATATCTCGGTGGCGGAGCTGGACGAGGCGGTGACCTGGCAATCGGCGACGATCGGCGTAGCGGCGATCTCGGCCTCGCGGGACTACCTCGCCGGACAGATGCATCAGGTGGAGATGGCGGTGAACCGCATCGTGAACGATTTAGGCGCGACGGTGGCCGATGCGTGGTGGGAGTTCCTGGAAACAGCTGCCAGCTATTAGCTACTGGCTTTTAGCTTAAGTCCGGATGCCTGCACTTGTTCTCTCGGGATGCGGGGCACCCTGGGTGTTAGCTGCCAGCTTGTTTCGTCACCCCATAAGATGTGTCATTCCGACCGAAGCGAGACGCTTTTCGTCTCGCGCAGTGGAGGAACCTGCTGTTTCTCCTTCAATGAGTCGAGAAGAACTGACGAGCTGTGAACCGCAGGTTCCTCCACTGCGTTCGCCTTTGGCTCACTACGGTCGGAATGACAATGCTTCAACGGACGAGATAGAAATCCCACGTCTCAGAATCGAGACGTGGGGCACCCGGGGTGTGAGAGAAGCCTGATGGTGGCCCATTCAAGCCCCGTTTTGGCTTGAGTGGGGGCCGCAAGCCGCTTCCACTTATAGGGAACAGCGAGGCCTGCGATTCCCTCGCTTGATGAGAGACCGCAGGTTCCTCCACTTCGTTCGCCTTTGGCTCACTTCGGCCGGAACGACAATCCTTCAACGGGCGAGATAGAAATCCCACGTCTCAAAGTCGAGACGTGGGGCACCCGGGTTCATATCATTTCTGTCCGGAAGCTTAAGTTGCCTTCGCCTCGTTTGGTCCAGCGCTCGCTCTCTGATATCCTCAGAGGTTTATTCGAGGTTAAAAGAGATGCCGGAACAACGGGCACGGAAGTATCACCAGGACCGCGTGGCGGAGACGCTGCGTGAAGAGATTGGCGCGATGATCGAGGGCGAGCTCTCCGATCCGCGTATTGCGTCGGCTTACGTCACACAGGTTGTATTGAACCCCGGCGGCAAGTCGGCCATGATCTATGTCGCAGTCGAGGGCGAGCACGACATCGAGGCGCGCGAGAAGGCCAATATCGAGGGCCTGATGGCGGCGCGCGGGTATATCCGGCATGAACTGCTGGAACGGATGGGCGTGCGCCATGTGCCGGAGCTGATGTTCTACTCCGACCGCTCGGAGCGCATGACGGCTCGCGTGGAAGAGCTGCTGGAACGGCAGAAGAAGCGGCAGAAAAAGAAAACGGCGGAGGCTCTTTAGGGCCACGTTCCCAGCATGCCGATTGGGCGTTACAGGTCCGTGCGGAAATAGCAGGTTCCTCCACTTCGCTCGCCTTCAGCCCGCTCTGACCGGAATGACGGTGTTTTGTTAAAGCGCTACCTTCATGGACAAACTCGACAACATCCACGAGATTCTGAGCGCGATCGAGCAGTCGGACCGGCTGCTGGTGACCGCGCACGCGCGTCCGGACGGCGACGCGGTGGGATCGATGCTGGCGATGGCGATGGTGCTCGAGCAGCTGGGCAAGCAGGTGGATATGGTCTCCTGCGACCGCGTGCCGCCGATCTACCGCGCGCTGCCCTGCGCGCCGCGGATCCGGCAGGCGTGCAAGGTCGAGGAGCATTACGACGCGGTGATCCTGCTGGAGTGCGATGGGATCGAGCGCTCGCGGCTTGATGGGTTGGAGGGGCGGTTCCTCATCAATATTGACCATCATGTGAGTGGCCGGCCTTTCGGGCACGTGAACTGGATCGACCAGAAGGCCTGCGCGGTCGCGGAGATGGTCTACGACCTGGCGCTGGCGGCCGGGGCGCGGGTGACGCCGGAGATGGCCACCTGCCTCTACACGGCCGTGCTCACGGACACGGGCTCGTTCTGCTACGCGGGCACGGACATGCACACCTTCGAGCTCGCCGGCGACCTGGTGCGGCACGGCGCGAATCCGATGGTGATCGCGCAGAATACCTACTTCGCGCATCCGGAATCGAAGATGCTGCTGCTGGGCGCGGCGCTCTCGAACCTGCGGCGCGAGGGCAATGTCGCCTGGATGTGGGTGACGCACGAGGACATGCAGCGGACCCATGCGGCGGAAGAGGACTGCGAGGGGCTGGTGAACTATGCCATCGCCATCTCCGGAGTCGAGATTGCCGTATTTCTGCGCGAGCTGCCGGACCGCAAGGTGCGGCTTTCCATCCGCAGCAAGGGTGTGCTGAATGTGGCGAACGTGGCGGAGAGCTTCGGAGGCGGTGGACATCACCACGCAAGCGGCTGTACGCTTCCCGGACCGCTGCCGGTAGCCGAGGAGCAGATACTCGCCTGCCTGAGCACGCAGCTGGGATTGCGGTTGCAGGGACAGCACGTCGCCCGCGCGGTTTAAGGACGGCGGATTTTCCTCTCCATCCTCTTTATCGTCTATTGGCGTTGTATCTGTTAGCCTTAGCGAAAGTTCCCGAGAGACCAGATAGACAGAGATTAGATAAACACTGTGGGTATTTCTTCCAGAATCAAAGCTCTGCGGCAGAACCCGGGGGACTTCCGGCAACATCTTCCGTCGTTCCGGACGGTGCTCGAGGCGGGCACGCTGTTTGCCCTGACCTCCTTTTTCCTCTTCTATGGACTGGTGCCGGTCTTCGGCGGCGACGGCCTGGGGCTGGTCGGCGCCGATGAGCCGCGTTACGCGCAGATTGCGCGGGAGATGCTGGCGCGGCACGACTACATCACGCCGATCCTGTGGGGCAAGCCGTGGCTCGAGAAGCCCGCTCTCTACTACTGGCGTGCGATGTTCAGCTTCCGCGAGGTCGGCGTGCATGACTGGTCGGCGCGCCTGCCCTCGGCGAGCTTCGCCTTCATCCTGGTCACGCTGATCTACCTGCACATCCGGCGTTTCCGCCGGGGCGGCCAGCTGGACGCGGCGCTGATCACGGCATCCTGCGCCGGCATTCTGAGCTTCGCTCGCGGAGCCTCGACGGACATGCAGCTGGCTGCGCCGTTCTGCATCGGCATGCTGGGCTGGTATGCCTGGTATGAGACGGACAGCAAGTTCTGGCTCTTCGACCTGTATTTCTTCGTGGGTGCGGCGACCCTGGCCAAGGGCCCGGTGGCGCCTTTCCTGGCGATCGTGATCCTGGTAGCCTTCGCGGCGCTCCGCAAGGAGTGGTCGATCCTGCGACGGACGATCTGGTGGCCGGGCGTGGCGCTTTACCTGGCGATGGTGCTGCCGTGGTTCATCGCGGTGCAGAAGCGAAATCCAAGCTTCGTGAAGGTCTTCTTCCTGCAGCACAACCTGGAGCGCTTTGCGACGGACCGCTACCAGCATGAGCAGGCCTTCTGGTACTACCTGCCGATCCTGCTGCTGTCGATTACGCCGTGGGCGATTCCGGCGATTGCGGCTCTGATCGACGCGATCCGGACATCGATTGCGGAGTGGCGGGCGCGGCGGGTGAAGGGCCATTACATGGGCAGCTTCCGCGCCGGCGATGCCTTCCCCGAGTTCCTGGTGCTCTGGGCGCTGATCCCGATCTTCTTCTTCTCCTTCTCGCAGTCGAAGCTTCCCGGCTACATCCTCCCCTCGATTCCTCCGCTGACCATCCTGACAGGCGACTACCTGAACCGCGTGCGCGAGCGCGGCCTGAAACCGTGGATCCTGGTGCTGCATGCGCTGCTGGTGGGCGTGCTGACGGCCTTCGTGGTGCTGCTGCCGCTGCACCTCCAACATCCGGAAGAAGTTCCGCCGGTGAGCGCGATCGTGGCCGGGGCGATGACAGCCTTCGCGGCCGCGGTGTTCATCCTGATTACGGTGTTCCGCTTCGGGCTCAAGCGCTTCCGGATCGCGACGATGGTGCCGATGGTGATCATGCTGCTGTATCTCTTCGGCGTGGGACCGTTCTTCGGCATCCAGGCGGTTGCGGGCAGCAAGCGGAATATCGCGCTGATCGACCTGACCTATTCGGCGCGGCCGCTGGCGCGCATCCTGGCGCAGATTCAGCCCGAGGGCGGGACGGTGGCGGTCTTCGAGGTGCGGCGGGATGTGGAGTACGGGCTTTCCTTCTACCGCAATAGCCAGGTGGTGAACTACGACACCGACGGCGTGCCGGCCGGACAGCACCTACTGGTGGCCCGGGCGTCGCATTCGCCGCGGATGGCGCGCCTGCTGCAGGGACGCCAGTACGAACCGCTTTTCACCTATCCTGCACAGGACTTAGTTGTTTACTCTGTATCGGCGGCGAAGTAACGTTCTTCCGCCCGCGCGAACCGACGTAAACGGTTTCGTGCAAGAATTGTCTCTAAGTAAGTCGCCCTCTGTCCCCGGGCATGCGAAGCGCAAACGATTGTCTGTACTTTGACGTAAAGCAGTGGACGAACCGGTTCCGAACCGGCAACGGCGAGCGAAGACCGCGCCGGATTCGTGTATCAAAACGAGATCTTCCGCGATCCAAAGCCTATGACCCCAGCGCTGAACCTCGAGATTCTCGACCTCCGGCATTTCTCGGCAGCCAGCCTGCGCCCGCTGCTGGATGCAGAGGCGCGGGTGTGGAGCGAGCGCCTGCAATGGGACTATCGCGCCTCGGCGAACCTGTTGCTTCAATATCTGGACTTGCGGGTGCTGCCGGGGTACGTGGCTATCGAAGGCGGGCGCATCGCCGGCTATATCTTCTGCGTTTACGAAGAAAACAAGGCGGTGATCGGGGATGTCTTCGCCGCGCCGCCGCCGGGTTCGGGGATCAGCCGCGAGGAGATCGAGAGCCGGCTGCTGGAGAGCCTGATCGAGATGCTCCAGCACTCGCCGGGTGTCGACCGGATCGAGTCTCAGCTGCTGCTGCATCCGCATGGAGAGCATTCTCCGATCTTTGAGCGCGATGGCTTCGAGACGGCCGAGCGGTTATTCCTTCGGCTGGACCTGAGCGGGCCGCGTCCGGCTCCGCGCTCCGTGCATGCCCCGGCCGGGATACAGATGCGTCCGTGGCGGGATGAGGACTTCCATGCGGCCTCGCACCTGATTTCTGAGGCCTATCGCGGGCACCTGGACAGCCA
Source organism: Silvibacterium sp. (assembly GCF_047605705.1). Taxonomy (NCBI): domain Bacteria; kingdom Pseudomonadati; phylum Acidobacteriota; class Terriglobia; order Terriglobales; family Acidobacteriaceae; genus Silvibacterium; species Silvibacterium sp. The sequence continues at coordinate 18,709 of NZ_JASGFD010000013.1, forward strand.
TATCAACGACCAGTACCGGACGGTCGCCGGGTCGCTGCGCTTTCTGCATAACATCGTGCGCTTCCCGGGCTGCGGCTTCTTCGATCCGCCGGCCTCGCGGGTGCTGACCTATCCCGGTGGTCACGGACTGGCCGGACTGCTGCTGTGCTCCCGCGTGCGGGAGGATGTGGCGCATGTGACGCAGCTGTGTGTGGCTCCACAGTTCCGCGGCAAGGGACTGGGACGGGCGCTGCTTGATGCATGCATCGTCGACGTGCAGGCGCGCGGCTTCCGGGCGCTCACGCTGACCGTGACGAAGGCCAACCGCGGCGCGATCGCGCTCTACGAGCAGACAGGCTTCCGCCCGATGCATAGCTTCGATGCGATGCTTTGGGAGAGGAAAAGCTAGGTCGTATCGACATATTGTTTGGCTGCTCTATTTCCAACCTCGAAACAAGCTTCTCTTGAAAAATCCTGCCAAAGGCAGGCATTCAGAATATGTCGATATAACTAGCTGGGAATAGGGTGTGAGGTGCAGCAAAGCTCGAGCCTGCGCCGGATTCGTACTCTGGTTTCGCGAGGCTGGGACTGCGGATTCCCTATCTCAAAAATCGAAACATGCGGGCACGGTATTTGTGCTTCCCCACTCAAGCCAACTGCAGGCTTGCATGGGCCACCATCGGATCCTGTAAGTCTATTTTTCTGACAGGAAAGTCTTTGCAGAACAGAGCCTCAATACCCTATCCCCTACACCCTGCTTTTAGCGGCGGATGAAGAACATCAGCCAGCTGGCGGCGATGACCACGCCTACGAAGCTGACCCAGCAGAAGAGGCCGTAGCGGAGCATGGCCCGCGGGGTGGAGCGCTGGGTGATGCCGAAGACCACCGAGGCGAAGGTGGCGAAGAGCAGAACGGCCGTGAAGTGCGAGGGGGCGAACACTAGAGCTTCCTCCCGATGCGCAGGTTGTGCGCGTCGACCGCGGAGATGAAGTTCAGCAGGCCTGCGACGACGACAAACTTGGTGCCATAGTCGGCGGTGGCGATCTGCACGGCGCTGTGGCCGAGGTCGAAGATGCGGCCGAGGATGTAATAGAGTCCGTTGCCGAGGTCGCCGACGAAGCCGAGCATGTCGAGCACGTCGCCGGTGTTGGGCTGGTAGAGCTTGCCCTGCATGGCGATGCCGAGCCAGAACATGGCGGTGATCGAGACGAAGAGGAGCAGAGCACGTCCCCACTTGCCGATCAGCAGGTGGCCCGCGCCGGGGACCAGCCATCCCGCGAGGAGAGCGGAGTAGACGAAGCCCTTGGTTTCCGGTTTTGCGGGGACTTGCACCTTCGAGGCCATCATTTTGAATATACAGCTACTAGCCTTTAGCTTCTAGCTCCGAGCCCGTTGGGGCGAGGGCAGAGGGCTGCTTTTCTTTCCTGGGGAGCCGGGCCAGAAAGACCCCGCTGTCTTTCTGGCAGAGCTAAAAGCTAGAAGCTAGCGGCTAAACGCTAGATTCTTACCAGTTCCGTCTGGATGCGGCCGGTGACTACGGCCTTCTCGTTGCTGGTGATCATGTCGATTTCGCTGCGCAGGCCGAACTTCTCGAGGTAGATGCCGGGTTCGACCGAGAAGCAGGTGTGGGGCAGGAGCAGGCGCTCGTCATGCGTCTCGAGGTTGTCGAGGTGCGCGCCCGAGCCGTGGATCTCAAAGCCGATGTTGTGGCCGGTGCGATGCGTGAACCACGGGCCGTAACCGGCGTCAGTGATGACCTTGCGGCAGGCCTCGTCCGCTTCCCATCCGGCAATGGGGCGGCGCTGTGCGTAGGCGCTGGTGACGGCGTGAATGGCGGCATCGCGCGCGGCGGTGACGATGGAGAAGACCTTCTGCTCCTCGTCCGAGGGCTCGCGGCCGGCGACGCCGGTCCAGGTGATGTCGTAGTAGCAGGTGTCGGGGCGATCCTTGCGGCCCCAGATGTCGATGAGCACGAAGTCGCCGTTGCGGATCTCTCGCGAGCCTTCGGCGGTCGGCTCATAGTGCGAGTCGGCGCTGTTCTCGTTTACCGAGACGTTCGGGCCGTTCTCCCAGGTGAGGCTTTCGCGGCGCATGGCTTCGGAGAGCCACTGGACGATGTCGAATTCGGTGGTGCGGACTGCACTGCCAGAGGCTGGGCGCAGGCGGCGGCCGATCTCGCGGAAGCCCTCGGCGAGGATCGTGTCGATGGCGGCCTGGGCCTCGAAGTGGCTGGTGATGGCGGCGGTAGAGAGCACGGCTTCGAACTGGCTGACGAGGTCGGCCGAGCTGACGATAGTCTTGCCTTTTTCGCGGAGGAACTCGACGGTGCCGGCATCGACCATGGAGACGTACATGATGGCGTTTCGCGGCGAGTACTGCATGGCGAACTTCGTAAAGGGGCGCAGCATGGTCTCGAGGCCGGATTCGAGCTCCTGCCATGAGGAGTAGACGCCTTTCGTGCCGGGCAGCGTGTCGAGGCGGCCTGCCTCGATGCGGTGCACGAGCTTGCGCGGCTCGCCGACGGCGGGCACGAAGTAGTACCAGCGGCGCGTGACATGCGCATTGGCCGGCAGGCCGAGGATGCGGTAGGCAATGGGGTCGCGGTGGTGGTGATCGTAAAAGAGCCAGCCGTCGAGACCGGCTTCACGGAGCGCGGCCTGAATGGAGTCGAGATTCGCTGCGAAGGACATAGACGAATCCATCATAGCTAAGGGGGAGGGGACAGGGCGCAGGGTGTAGAAAAGGCCAGCCCCTGGGGAGCTGGCCTTTGGGAGCTGTGGAAGATCCTGCGTCTCAGGGGCGAGGATGCGGGGAATCGGAACTATCTCCCTAAAAAACCTGTCATTCCGGCCGGAGCGGCCGGAATGACAGCTCTGCTTTGGAGTTTGTGCTTCCCCACTCAAGCCAAAACCGGGCTTGAATGGGCCACCGTCGAGGTGGATGCTCTATCTGAGCCCCGGCTTACTTCTTGCCGTGGCTGGTCTGTGCGATGGCCTGGTCGAGCATGGTGTAGAGCTTGTTGAAGTCGGTGACTTCGGTCTTTGGGGCGGCGCCGCCGGTGCCGTCGGTTACGACCCAGGCGGTGGGCGTCTGGTGTACGCCGAGCTGCATGCCGAGGTTGTAGTCAGCCTTGACCTCGTCGGTCAGCTTGCCCTGCGGATCGACGACGAAGGGAAGACCGGTGCCGTGCTGCTGGGCGAACTTCTGGGTGAAGCTGGCGAGGTCGTCCTTGGTCTCGATGCTGTTCTGGCTGGCGAAGACGGCGTTGCGGTAGTCGTCGCCCAGCTTCTTGTTCTGCGTGTCGAACCAGCGCGCGTTCACGGCTGCCTGGAAGCTCCAGACGTGCATCTGCAGGGGGAAGTCGTGGCGGATCCACGGCACGTGGTACTTGGCGATGGCGTCCATGAGGACAGGATTTTCATGCGCGCACATGGGGCACTCGAGGTCGGCGAACTCGACGATGGCGACGTGCGAGCCGGCCGGCGGCTTGAGGGCGCTCTGCGCGTTCTCGGCGTGGCAGAGGGGCGCGGCAACGGCAACGATAGCGGCGGCGGAAGCGGCAAAGAAGGTACGCATCTGAAATCCCATCATGGCTCTGATTTAATCTTATCTCCTAAGAGCGGAGTCCCGCGAATGGCGCACGGCGGGTCATCGTAATGATAGGGACGTTGCGCGAAGGAGAAAGTTACGCGGATGCGGTATCTGATTGCTGTTCTCGCCCTGGCCGGCGTCATCGTTTCGAGCCTTGCCCTGCACGTTCATTACACAAATGACGTTCAGCCCTGCGACATCAATGCGCACTGGGATTGCGGCATCGTGAACCACAGCCGCTATGCGATGCTCGGGCCGGTTCCCGTGGCGGCGATCGGCATTGCGGGATACCTGGCGCTGGCGATCGTGGCCTTTGCGCGCAAGCGCGCTCTCACGCTGCTGGCCGCGGTGGTGGGTCTCGGTTTCGCGCTGTATCTGACCAACATCGAGGCGCACAAGCTCGAGGTGTACTGCCTCTATTGCGTCATCTCGCAGGGCATCATCGCGCTGATCACGCTGTTTTCGCTGGCCTGGGTATTTACCGGCGGCAAGAGCAGGGCGTAAGTACGCGGGTGTAGAGGATGGGGTGTGGGGTATAGCGAGCCCAGGCCCCTGGCATCTCCCGTCTCACTTCCAAGCACAGGCTTCCTCTACTCAGAGCTTGCGGAAAGCTGCGCATGGGCGGGGACCCGGACCTGAGTCATGTGCGCCCGTTTCTCATCGGAAATTTATTCCAGACAGTGACAGATCGCCTGCCAAGGGCTGATGATGGTGACCGTGTGAAAAGAGCCTGTTTCCCGACAGGCTCTTTTGCTCGTGACCTCACGATTGCAGGAGGATAGCGGCGGATGACGTATTCGCGGCGCAGTGTGCTAGCAGGACTGGGTGCGGCAGGAGTGGCGGCGGCCATGCCGTCATGGATGGGAAAGATTGCGCTTGGCGCCGATGGGGCTTGTCCCTTCCGGCTCTCGGTGATCAACGACGAGATTTCGCAGGACTTCGAACATAGCTGCAAGGTTGCGGCCGAGGACTTCGGTCTGCACTGGATCGAAATTCGCGGCATGTGGAACAAGAACGTCACCGACCTGAGCGATGCACAGGTGGAGGATGCGAAGAAGATCCTCGCGCAGTACAAGCTGCGTGTGACGGACATCGCAAGCCCGCTCTTCAAGACGGATTGGCCGGGCGCGCCGCTCTCGAAGCAGAGCGAGCACAGAGACCAGTTTCATGCCGACTTCGACGCGAAGGCGCAGGACAGGCTGTTGGAGCGCTGCATCACGCTGGCGCATGCCTTCGATACGGACCGGATCCGCTGCTTCGATTTCTGGCGGCTCGACGATCAGAAGCCGTATCGCGCGGCGATCAACGCGAAGCTGCGCGAGGCCGCAGCACGCTGCGCGAAGGACAAGCTGATCCTGCTGCTCGAGAACGAGATGTCGTGCAACACGGCGACGGGCGAAGAGAGCGCGGCGGTGCTGGCCGAGGTGAAGAATCCGAACTTCATGCTGAACTGGGATCCGGGCAACGCGGCGGCGCTGGGCTCGACGCCGTATCCCGATGGGTACAAATTGCTGCCGAAGCAGCGCATCGGGCACTGCCATGTGAAGGATGTGGTGCGGAAGCCTGAGGGCAAGTATGACTGGGCCCCGGTGGGCGGCGGCATCGTCGACTGGGTGGGCCAGTTCCAGGCGTTGCAGCGCGACGGCTTCCACTATGCGGTGAGCCTGGAGACGCACTGGCGCGGCGCGGGCACGCCGGAAGCTTCGACGCGCATCAGCATGGACGGACTGAAGAAGACACTGGCGAAGGCTGGACTTCGCTGCTAGATCCAACGCCCTTCCTTTTCAGGAAGGGCGTTTTCTTTTGTGCACGCAGAAGGGGACAACGATGGTGACTCGCAGAGAGTTTCTGGACACGCTGGCCGTGGGTGCGGCCGGGTTGGCGGTGAGTTCGACCGCGAAGAGTTATGCGCAGATTGTGGGCGCGAACGACCGGCTGAACTTTGCGGTGATCGGACTGAACAGCCGCGCCTATGCGCATCTTTCCTCGCTGAAGGCGAACAAGGCCGAGGCGCGCATCGCGTATGTGTGCGATGTGGAGTCGAACATCCTGGCGAAGTTTGCAGGAAAGGCCGAAGAGGCGATGGGCGAAAAGCCCACGGCCGTGAAGGATTTTCGCGAGGTACTGGCGAAGAAGGACGTGGACGCGATCACCATTGCGACGCCGGACCACTGGCATGCGCCGATGGCGATCCTTGGGCTCGAGGCGGGCAAGAACGTGTACGTGGAGAAGCCATGTAGCCACAATCCGGGTGAAGGTGCGCTGCTGGTGAAGGCGCAGCAGAAGTACGGCAAGCTGGTGCAGATGGGCACGCAGCAGCGCTCCTCCGCGCACACCATCGAGATCGTCGACAAGATTCACAACGGGCTGATTGGCCGCGCGTATTACGCGAAGGCCTGGTACAGCAATACGCGCAAGTCGATCGGCTACGGCAAGCCTGCGCCGGTGCCGGCGACGCTCGACTGGGATCTGTGGCAGGGGCCTGCGCCACGGCAGCAGTATCGCGACAACGTGCAGCCGTACAACTGGCACTGGTTCCGCGTGTGGGGCACGGGCGAGACGCTGAACAACGGCACGCATGAGATCGACGTATGCCGCTGGGCGCTTGGCGTGGACTATCCGCAGCGCGTCACGGCTGCGGGCGGCCGCTATGCGTACAAGGACGACTGGCAATTCTACGACACGCTGACGACGAGCCTCGACTATGAGGACAAGCTCATCAGCTGGGAATGCAAGTGCTGCAACAACATGCTCTTCTACGGGCGTGACCGCGGCTCGGCGATCATGGGCGAGACCGGCTCGGTGGTGGTCGATCGCGGCGGGTATGAAGTCTACGACCTGAAGGGCAAGAAGGTCGACGAGAAGAAGGCGGCTGCGCAGGAATCGTCTGCGGATCTGGTGGGCGCTGATTCGATGACCGATGCGCACTTCGCGAACTTTATTGCCGGGATCAAGAAGGGCGAGAAGCTGAACGCGCCGATTGCGGTGGGCAATGTGTCGGTGACCTCGATGCAGCTTGCGAACATTGCATGGTTCGTGAACCGCGAGCTTAAGACCGATCCCAAGGATGCGCACATTCTCAACGACGCCGAGGCGATGAAGTACTGGGATCGCGAGTATGAAAAAGGCTGGGCGCCGCATTTGTAATTGAGTCGGTTACGAATAGAGGAAGAGTGATGAGTGTGACAAGACGTGGATTCATGGCTGCCGGGGCTCTGGCTGTGCCTGCGATGGCCTTCGACGGCGCGTTCGCGCTGCCGCCGATGCCCGCGGGCGGCGGCCCCTCGCCGGTGAAGCTGGGAATGGCGAGCTATACCTTCCGCGAGTTCACGCGGGCGCAGATGATCGGTTATCTGAAGCAGCTGAGCATCGACGCGCTGAATGCGAAGGACGCGAAGGATCATCTTCCGCTGGATGCAGCGGGCGAGGATGCGGCTGTGGCCGACTACAAGAGCAACGGCATCACGCTGCATGCGGTGGGTGCGGTGTATTTCCCGAAGGATGAGGACGACGACATCCGCGAGAAGTTCGAATATGCAAAGCGCGCGGGTGTATCGGTGATCGTCGCGGGCGATCCGACGCCGGAGACGCTGCCGCGCATCGAGAAGTTTGTGAAGCAGTACGACATTCGCCTCGCGATCCACAATCACGGCCCGGAGGACAAGATCTGGAAGTCGCCGCTCGATGTCCTGAAGGCAGTGAAGGGCATGGATCCCCGCATGGGTTGCTGCATCGATGTAGGGCATTGCGTGCGCGCGGGTACGGATGTAGTCGAGGCGATTCATGCAGCCGGGCCGAGGCTGTTTAACATGCACATGAAAGACCTCACCGACTTCACCAGCAAAGAGAGCCAGGTGGCCGTGGGCGACGGCAAGATGCCGGTGCGGGAGATCTTCGAGGCGCTGATCAAGACGAAGTATGCGGGCTATGTGGATCTCGAATACGAGGTACACGGCGACGATCCGATGCCGGGTGTGATCGCGAGCTTCTCATACATGCGCGGCGTGCTGGCCGGGATGGGGTATCGCTGGCGAGACTAGGGATTGTCTGTCGGACTGGCCGTCCAGGCCTTCTGCCTTCGGCCCCGCTCCCGTTGGTCGCGATCTTGGGTTCGAGATTCGTAGTCGTAAAGAAAAGCCAATCGAAGTCTGTGGGAGTACCCACGTCTCAGAATCAAGACGTGGGCACCCGTCCTCGCTTATTGGAAAACCGCAGGTTCCTCCACTTCGCTTCGCTCCGGTCGGAATGACAGTTATACGGAGAATCAGAAGCGGAGCGTGGCGGCGAGCTGAAGGGCCCGGCCTCCTCCGATGCCGTTGATGCCGGTGCCGCTGCCGACGGTGCTTGTGACTTTGCCGAAGGTGGTGCTGGTGAGGGAGCTCGACGGGCTGGCGAACTGCGGCGTGTTGCTGAGCTGGAAGGCGTCGGCGCGGGTTTCAAGCGACAACTCCTCCCACAGGCGAAAGGTCTTGAAGAGCGATACATTGTCCTGGATATAGCCCGGGCCGTAGTAGGCGTTGCGTCCCACGTTGCCCATCACCGAGCCGTAGGTGAGCTGGCAGGTGCCGGTGGTGGGGCATCCCGCGGGTTGCGAGAAGGAGGTGGGGTCGAACCAGTAACGGCTCGCACCAATTCCGTGCGTTACGTGGAAGGGCTTCACGAGGTTCGCCATCTGCTGCTGGCCGGGCGTGTTGAGGGTGCCTCCGTTGGCTTCGACGTCGAAGGGCAGGCCGGAGTAGATGGAGATGATGGCAGAGAGCTTCCATCCGCCGATGACCGATGCCGCCACGCCGTGATTGAGCCAGCGCTTGTTGGGTCCCCAGGGCAGATCGTAGGTGAGGCTCTCCTCGAAGTTGAGGCGATGGTCGAAGTCGTTGGGCGCGTAGTTGTGGCGCTGGTCGAGCCAGAAAAGCAGGCCGCCGTCGTCGCTGGTCTGGTAGCCGAGGCCTTTGCCCCAGGTGAAGGATGTGATGACGCCGAGACTGTTGGCAAAGCGGCGATTGAGCTGCGCCTGGAGCGACTGGTAATTCGAGGAGTAGCCGAGGAAGTAGACATTGGTAGCGGCGCTGCGGCCGTAGGCGATGTACTCCGGTTCGCCCGCGGTGCCGAGGCCGGGTGAGGACGGCAGGTTGATGTTCTGCGCGGCGCCGATGTGCACGCCGTGATTGGCCACGTAGGAGAGCGTGAAGGTGAACTGCGCGGGCAGTGACTGCTGCACAGCGACATTCCACGACTCGACGTAGGGATTGTAGAAGTCCTTCGGGATGACGACGTAGGACTGGCTGATGGGCGCGGTGAGGATGCCGTCCGCAGGGATGGTGATGGCGACCGGCGCGGGGAATCCCGCCTGAAAGGTCGCGGTCGAGCCGTTGCTGAGCAGGGCGGGCTGGTAGGAGTTGAGCTGCTGGTAGCTGTTGTTGGCGCGCACCGGATAGTTGTAGGCGTAGGTGTTGTCCTCGAACGGCGTATAGCTGATGCCGAAGCCGCCGCGCACCACGGTCTGCTCGGTGGCGCGATAGGCGAAGCCGACACGTGGCGCGAAGTAGCTGTAACGGGTCTTCATGCCAAGGTTCGAGGGGTTGTTGCCCACGCCGGCGATGACCAGCGTGTTGTTCGAGGGATCGTAGTTGGAGAAGCCGCCCGATTCCTTCGGCGTCGCGGGCGGATAGAGCTCCCAGCGGACGCCAATGTCAGCGGTGAGCTTTGGCGTTACCTGCCACTTATCTCCGCCGAAGGCGAAAAACCACCACTGGCGATAAGCGGGGAAGTAGGTGTTGAGATCGCGGCCTTCCTGCGAAGGCACATCGAGCAGCAGGCTGGCCATTTCGTTGGCGACATTGGTCGTCGCGCCCGGCTCGGAGGTGTTGTCTTCCGAGAAGGTGATGACGCCGCGGGGGCTGAAGGTCTGGTCCTGCAGCAGGTCGTCATGAATGCGGCGTACATCGACACCGAATTTGACGGTGTGGTTGCGGATGATCTTGGTCCAGTGGTTCACCGCGTCGATGTTGGTCTCGGTGCGCACCCAGGGCATCGATGCGGAGTAGCCGATGAGCGGGTTGCTGGAGAAGTCGCCCATGGAGATCCCCACCTGGCCGCTGGTGAAGTCGCTGATGTTTACGCCGGGGATGCCGATCTGCGTGGCGTAGTCGGTGCCGTAGCCGGAGGGCCGGGCGCTGTTGCCGTAATGGGCGACGCCGATGCGCGCCTCGGTGAGCAGCGTGCCGGAGAAGGCGTGATCGTAGTTGAGGCCGGTGCTGTAGGTGTTCTGTTTGCCGGTTCCGGCGAAGGCTCCCTGCGCGGGTCCGCCGCCTGCGTCGCCGAAGGCCGGCGCCTGGTAGATGTTGACGTCCTGCTCGTTATAGCGGCCGCTGAGGTGGTCCTTCTGCGTGATCTGGTAATCGATCTTCGCGTCGTAGCGGGTGGTGGTTTTCTGGAATGGCAGGTTGATGGAGAAGTTGTTAGTGGGCGAGGTGGTGCTGGTGGCGAGATTGGCGTTCGGCGCGGGCAACAGCTTCATCAGCGCGATGGAGACAGGGTTCACGCGCGAGTAGGGAATTTGGTTGTTGGCGAAAGGTGTGCGGCCGCTGCCGTCGGCGTTGCCCGTGGCAGGGTCGTAGATCTGTCCTTTGCCGCTGGAAGAGAGCGGGTCGCTCAGGTCAATGTAGCCGGCGGCGTTGGGTGTGTACCACTGCTGCGGCGGAATGGTGAGGATGTTGGAATTGGCTTCGTGGTCGGGCGAGCGAAAGTAATCGCCGTAGAAGAAGAGCTTGTCCTTGAGGATGGGGCCGCCGAGGCCTCCGCCGAAGTAGTTGTAAGAGAGATGGCCGACGCTGGTGTTGAAGTAGGCGCGGGCGTCGAAGACGCTGTTCTGCAGATACTCGGTGGCCATGCCGTGGAACTGGTTGGTGCCGGACTTGATGATGACGTTGGCCACGGTGCCGATGGCGCGGCCCAGCTCTGCCTCGAAGTTGCTGGTGGAGACGTCGACGGTCTGGATGGACTGCTGCGGCGGAATGAGGATCTGCAGCAGGCCGGTGCGCTCGTCATCGTCAATGCCTTCGATCTGGTAGCTGTTGCCCATGCGGGGCTGGCCGTTGACCTCGGTCTGGATGGAGCTGCTGGCGTTGAAGAACTGTGAGTGCTCGAAGATGGGCGGCCCGGCGCCGGGCACGAGCGTGAGCAGGCTCTGGAAATTCTGGTTGACCGAGAGCGGCATGTTTTCGACGACGTGAGACTCGATGTTCATGCTGACGTCGGCGCGGTCGGTCTGCATGATGGCAGGCGCCGCGGTGACGATGACGGTCTCATTCACGCTGCCGGGTTGCAGCGCGAGATCGACGCGGGTGGTGGTGTTCACCAGCACGTCGACGTTCTCGCGGTCCTCTTTCTTGAAGCCTTTGGCCGTGACACTGATGCTGTACGTGCCCGGAGGCAGATTCGGAAAGGTGTAATTGCCGCTCTCGTTGGTTACGCCGTTGTGGACGATGCCGGTGGCGGCTTCGGTGATGACAATGGCGGCGCTGGGGACGGCCGCTCCGCTGTTATCGGTCACGGTGCCGAGCAGGGTTGCGGTAACAGCCTGCGCGTGCAGGCGCGGAGAAGCGATGAGGACGGAAAGAAGAAGGACGAACAGCGCAAGCAGCGCATCGTTGCGCAGCTTGCGCCGGCCTGTAGTAAACAGGGCTCCGGGCATAGGGGTCTCCGAAAGCTGTGAAATCCAGTTGGAACGGACTGCGTGGAGGCGCACGCCAGCGTGGGTGGATTGCGTTCCGGGTCCAAGCAGATACGCCCTGAAAGTGAGAGATGTCAAGCATCGCGGCAGTAACGGGACTGGTGCGCATACGTGGTAATCAGCCTTACGGCGTAGGTGCGAGGAGATGCGCTCTGTACGGGCGAAGAGAAATGCGTCTACTATTCTCCGTTGGTTTTTGGGCGGGAGGAACGGATGCGGATGATGGCACTGATCCGCCAGGTTCCGGATGGCGAAGAGAGTGTGCGTATCCGGGATGGGGCGGTGGATTTGGCGAGCAGCAAGCTGGTCATCGACACCATGGATGAGTACGGACTCGAAGAGTGCCTGCGTATTCGCGAGAAGACGGGCGAAGGCGAAGTCATCGCGGTAGGCGTCGGGCCGGCGCGGGTACGCGAGGCGCTGCGCACGGCACTGGCGATCGGCGCGGACCGCGCAATCCTCGTGGAAACGAACGAGGTGATGGATGCGATCGCGCTGAGTAAGGTGATTGCCACGCTTGCCAGGGAAGAGCAAGCAGAGCTGGTACTGTGCGGCGGTCAGCAAACGGACTGGGACAGTCAGGCTCTGGGTGCGGCCATGGCCGAGCGGCTGGGCTGGCCGCAGGTGACGTGGACGAGCGCGCTCGAAGTGGAAGGCACGACGCTGAGCGGGCGTCACGACGTGGACGAAGGCAGCGAAAGCTTCCGCGTGGCGCTGCCGGCGGTGATCACCACGCAGCAGGGATTGAATGAGCCGCGCTACCCGACGCTGCCGAACATCATGAAAGCGAAGAAGAGGGAGCTGCGCGAGGAGACGCTGGAGCGCTTCGGTACGAAGCCATTGCTGCGGCGCGTGCATGAGGAGATCCAGGTGAAGGAACGGCGGCGTAGGGTGCTGGACGGCAAGGATGCAGCCGCTGCGGCGACAGAGCTGGTGCATCTGCTGCGCGAGGAAGCGAGGGTGATTGCGTGATCCTGATTGTGGCGGAGCACAGCAATGGCAAGCTGGCGCGGGTGACGCGCGAGATGGTGAGCTGCGCGCGAGCGCTGGGTCGCGAGGGTGGGATTGCGATCCTGGTGCTGGGCAAAGGCGTAGCAGCAGCCGCGAACGAAGCGGCGCAGCTTGCAGAGCAGGTACTCGTGGCGGACAGTGACGATCTCGCTGCGCACGATCCTGAGCTATGGGCCGCCGCGGTGGCGCAGATCGCGAAAGAAGGCGAGTCGCACGCGGTGCTGGTGGGCGCGGGGCGCGGTGGGCGTGCGTGGAGCCCGCGCGTGGCAGTGAAGCTGGATGCGCCGCTACTGGAAGACGTGACGGCTTTGCGTTATGAGGATGGCGGCTATGTAGCGACGCGCTTCACGTATCTCTCGCGTGTGACGGAGACGGTGTGGGCCGATGCGCCGGTGATCGTGGCTAGCGTGAAGCCGGGTGCTCTCGCGCCTGCGGAAGCGCTGAGTGAACATGGCGAGCAGTTCGATGTGGAACTGGAGTTGCCGGCGCGTCGCGTGGAAGTGACAGGCCGCACGACGGAGAAGCTGTCGCGCGTGTCGCTGGCCGAGGCGGAGATCGTCGTCTCGGGCGGACGCGGTGTAGGCACGGCAGAGGGCTTCACATCGTTGGTGGAGGGCCTCGCGGATAAGCTGGGCGCGGCTGTGGGCGCGACGCGCGCGGTGGTGGATGCGGGATGGCGGCCGTATGCGGAGCAGGTTGGGCAGACGGGTAAGACGGTGCAGCCGAAGCTCTACATCGCGGTGGGCATTTCGGGCGCGGTGCAGCATCTTTCCGGCATGAGCAAGAGCCGCACGATTGTGGCGATCAACAAGGATGGCGAAGCGCCGATCTTTAAGCTGGCAGACTATGGCGTCGTGGGCGATGTGCAGCAGGTGGTGCCCGCGCTGATTTCGCAATTGGCGGAGAAGCCGGGGCAGTAACGGCAAGACGTCATGCTGCCACCCGGCCAGAGATACGCGTTTCTGCTGTTCGCGCTCGTCGCGCTGGGGTTGGGCGCGCGCGGATTTTATGGCGTGTACCGTCGCATCCGGCGTGGGCGCGCGGATGCAGAGCCGCACTGGAATGATCTGCCGCGAAGGATCGTCTACGCGCTCACCACGACATTGATGCAGGCGCGGACCTTTCGCAGGCGGCGGTGGGTGGGAGTATTTCACGCGTTCATTTTTTACGGCTTCGTCTTCTACATCCTTGTGAATCTTGTCGATGCAGTGGATGGATTCGTGCCGCTGCTTGTCTCGTCGGAAAACGCATGGGGAGCGGCGTACAACCTCTTCGCCGATGTGCTGAGCGCGCTGGTGCTGCTGGGTGTGGTCGCTCTGGTAGCGCGGCGATTTCTTCTCCCTGCGCGGCGCGATTTCGTATTCAACGATCAGACACTGTTACAGAATGACGTCCGCCACGGAAAGATCGCCCGGGATTCGCTGACTGTCTCGACGTTCATCCTGTTCCATGTGGGCAGCCGCGCGGTAGGCGCGGGTGCGCGGCTCGCGCAGGCCCCATCCCCGCATAGATATGACTCGTGGCAACCGTTTGCGAGCTCCATCGCGCGGATGATTCCGGTACAGCATGCGCAGGCGTGGCGCGAGTTTGGCTACTGGGGTGCGCTGGGCAGCGTGCTCATCTTCCTCTCGTACTTTCCGTACTCGAAGCACATGCACCTGCTGCTTGCGCCGGTGAATTCGCTGGTGAAGCGTGAAGCTGGTTCGGGTGTGCTGCCTCTGGTGGAAGTGGATCTGGAGGCGGAAGATGTCGCTCCGGTCGGCGCGGAGAGGCTTGAGGATCTTGCGTGGCCGCGGCTGCTCGACGCGTATGCGTGCATCCAGTGCAACCGGTGCCAGCAGGTGTGTCCGGCAACAGCCACGGGCAAGGCGCTGAGCCCTTCGGCGATCGAGATCAACAAGCGCATGGAGCTGAACAGACTCGCGGGCACGGGCTTCGATCATGGAGAGGCGAGCCCGAGGCCGCTGCTCGAGTTCGCGTTGACGCCGGAGGCCGCGTGGGCGTGCACGACATGTGGTGCGTGTGTCGAGGTGTGTCCTGTGGAAGACGCGCCGATGTTGGACGTCGTCGAGGTGCGGCGGCAGCAGGTGATGATGGCCGGGGTGTTTCCGCAGCAGTGGCAGTCGGCCTTTCGCGGGATGGAGCGCACGCAGAATCCGTGGGGTATCAACCACGAACAGCGGATGCAGTGGGCCGAGGGACTGCGGGTGCCGACGGTGGAAGAGAATCCTGATGCCGAGGTGCTGTACTGGGTGGGCTGCGCGGCAAGTTACGATCCGCAGGCACAGCGTACCGCAAGAGCGCTGGTGAAGCTGCTGACGCATGCAGGTGTGAGCTTCTCGGTGCTGGGCAAGCGTGAGTGCTGCACCGGCGACAGCGCGCGGCGCGCAGGCAACGAGGTGCTGTATCGCGCGCTGGCCGAGAAAAATGTTGCGACGTTAAACAGTGTGCGGTCGAAGACGATCGTGGCGAGCTGTCCGCATTGCCTGAATGCCATCGGGCACGAATACCGGCAGCTGGGTGGCGCATATACGGTGGTGCACCACAGTGAACTGTTGGCCTCGTTGCTCGAGCAGGGAAAGCTCACGCCGCAAGCGGCCTCCGCAACGATTGCCTATCACGATCCGTGTTACCTGGGGCGGCACAACGGCGTCTACGACGCACCGCGCGCGGTGCTGCAACAGATCGGTAAGGTCTCCGAGATGCCGCGTGCCCGGGAGAATTCCTTCTGCTGCGGTGCGGGCGGGGCGCAGTTCTGGAAGGAAGAAGAGCCGGGGACGGAGCGGATTGCCGCGAACCGCATGCGCGAGGCGAAGGAGACGCTTGCGGGCGCGGCAAACGGCGTGTTGGCCGTGGGATGTCCGTTCTGCAAGAGCATGCTTGCAAGCGCACCGGGCGCGACAGATTCCATCGTCGTGAAGGATGTCGCTGAGCTGCTGCTGGAGGCTGTCGAGAACGGGCAGGGTGCTGAGGCGATGGCGGAGGTTGTGGCTGAAGAGCAGCCCGTTGCCGCACCTGTTCAGCAGACTATTCAGCACGCCGTCACCGAGCCTGTGGCGGCTGAGGAAGAAAGGCCTGTGGAGCAGGAAGCGCCTGCGACTCCTCGCAGGAAGTGGAAGCCGGCATCGCAGGTGAAGGAGCCGCAGAGCACTCCCGAAGCTTCCACGTCGGAGGCTTTATCTGAGCCCGGGGCCGAGGTAGCGCCGCTGGAGCAGTCGGCGGAAAAAGCGGAAGACTCTTCCGCTGCGCCGAGGCGAAAATGGCTGCCGAAATCGGGAAAAAGCCTCAACTAAAACCTTTTTCTTCACATTGTGATAGTTTTTCGGGGTAGCGATTTCCGGAGTTTCAATGAAGCGTTTTCTTCTCTCTGCCGCACTCTCTGTCCTGCTGCCCGCCTCCTTTGCCGCTGCCCAGGCTTCGTCCTCGCCAGGAAGTGTGGTCCTCAGCAAGGGCAACAGCACCATCGTTTTTGAACCGTATGCGCCGAACATTGTGCGCGTGACGCTGAGCCTGCTGAAGGACAAGGCGCTGGCCGGCCCGGGATATGGCGTCACGGCGAAGCCCGACGATGCAGGCTGGAAGGTGGAGAAGCGCGACGGCAACACCGTCTATGCGTCGTCGCGCATGACGGTGACGCTGGCGGGCGATCATCCGTGGAAGCCGGTGCAGACGCAGATCGATATCGGCAAGTTCTTCGGTGGGTCGACGCCGGGAGCGGATATTGACTTCCGCACGGCGGAAGGGCGCGAGCTGGCGCACATGCAGGGTTGGCAGATGTCGGTGCCGAATGCGAAGGACGCCAATGCGGAGATCCTGAACCAGCGGCGGCCTACGGACGATCCGTTTTACGAGGTGGGTGCGAGCTTTGTCTCGCCTGCGGACGAGCACTACTACGGCCTGGGTGAGAACCAGGAAGGCCTGCTCGATCATCGTGGACAGACGGTGCGCTGCTGGCAGGACTACACCGCGCCGGCGGGGCCGAGCTCATGTGTGCCGTTCCTGGTTACAAATAAGGGCTACGGCATCCTTTGGGATAACCCTTCGAAGACGACGATCATACCCGGCTTCAACGAGCAAACGCGGTGGGATTCGCAGGTGGGCGACCGTGTGAGCTTCTTCGTGATCGCGGGCAAGACGACGGACGAGATCTACGAGGGCTATCGTCTGCTGACCGGCGCAACGCCGCTGTTGCCGAAGTCGGCGTATGGGTATATCCAGTGCAAGCAGCGCTATCGCTCGCAGGCCGAAGTGATGGCGGTAGCGAAGGGCTATCGCGACCGCGGGTTGCCGCTGGATACGATCGTGGTGGACTGGTTCTACTACACGAAGATGGGCCAGATGGATTTCGATCCGACGCTGTGGCCGGATCCGAAGGGGATGAACGACGAGCTGCACAAGATGGGCATCTCGACGATGATCAGCGTGTGGCCGCGCTACGTGCCCGATTCGCGCTACTACGACACGATCCTGAAGAACGGCTGGTTCGAGCACAAGGCCGACGGTACGCCGACCGATGGACTGCCGTATGACAAGGCGGGTTCGGATATCGACACGACGAACCCCGCCGCGGCGAAGTGGTACTGGAACGCGATCAAGGACAATATCCTGAGCAAGGGCTTCAGCTCCATCTGGGCTGATGAGACCGAGCCGGATCTTCCGCCGCAGGGCAGCTACTTCTTCATTGGGCCGGGCACGGAGTTTTATAATCCGTATCCGCTCTTCCACACCGCCGCCATTGCCGATGGTTTCCGCCGCGATACGAACGAGCGCCCGCTGATTCTTTCACGCGACGCGTACACGGGCATTCAGAAGAACGGTGTGATCGTGTGGTCTTCGGACATCTTCCCCACGTGGGACACGCTGAAGCGACAGGTGCCGACGGGTCTCGACCTGACGGCCTCGGGCATCGCGAACTGGAGCAACGATACGGGCGGATGGCAGTATCTGCCGGGCGAGCATCACCCCGCGCACAAGCCGCTGCTGGACCCATCCGATGCGCGCGATAACGTGGGCGGCTATGACGATTATCCGGAGCTCTACACGCGCTGGTTCGAGTACGCGACCTTCCTGCCTATCTTCCGCACGCATGGCAGCAGGAACTTCAACGAAACGTGGTCGTATGGGCATGAGGCCGAGCCGATCCTCGAGAAGTACCTGAAGCTGCGTTACACGCTGATGCCGTACATCTATTCGACTGCTTACCATGTGTACCAAACCGGCGCGCCTTCGATGCGTGCGCTGTTCATGGACTTCCCGGAGGATGCGAAGGCTGGGGAGATCAAGGATGAGTACATGCTGGGGCCCGCGTTCCTCGTGGCTCCGGTGACGGACCAGGGCGCGACGACGCGCGAGGTGTACCTGCCTGCGGGCTCGGACTGGTACAACTACTGGACCAACGAGAAGCTGCATGGCGGGCAGACGGTGACGGTGCAGGCGCCGATCGATACGATTCCGCTGTTCGTGCGCGCGGGTTCCATCCTGCCGCTGGGTGCGCCTGTGCTGAGCACGAAGGAAAAGCAGGCGATCGCAGGTGTGAAGGTGTATCCGGGCGCGGATGCGAGCTTCACTCTCTATGACGATGACGGCACGACCGAGGCCTACGAGAAAGGCGCGGCGCAGATCACGAAGCTCGAGTGGGATAACGCTGCGAAGAAGCTGCGCCAGTCCGGGACGAAGGTGGAACTGGGCCCGGTTGAAGTCGTGCAGTAAGGCGGGGATAGGGTGGAACGCGATCCGCCTTTGGCGCGCGCTACGCTGGGCGCGGTTTTGGCATCCTTGCTCAGAGAACTGCAGGTTCCTCCGCTGCGCGAGACCAAAGACGTCTCGCTTCGGTCGGAATGACAATCCTGGTGGGCGGCTTGCATTCCCACCTCTCAGAACCGAGAGGTGGGGCACCCGGATTCTTCGCTACGCAAGAGCCTTGGGGATGGCCTCTTCCCAGCGTCCCTGTGACTTCAGGATCAGTTCGATGACTTCGCGTGCCGAGCCTTTGCCACCTCCGAGTTCGGTGATGTAATGAGCGCCAGCCTTTACTTCAGCTACAGCGTTGGCGACGGCGACGGCAAGGCCGGAGCGCTGCATCACCGGCAGATCGGGAAGGTCATCGCCCATGTAGGCGACTTCATCGGCGGTGACGCCGGCGTTGGCCAGACACTCCTCGAAGGCCTGCATCTTGGTGGCCTGGCCGAGGTAGACGTAATCGACGAGCAGTTCCTTCGCGCGTTGTTGCACGGCAGGCGACTTGCGGCCGGTGATGAAGCCGGTCTTGATGCCCATGATGTGAGCGAGCTTGAGACCGGCGCCGTCGGCGGAGTTGAAGACTTTCATCTCGGCGAGGCCTGTGCCGTCGGGGTGAGCGATAAGGCAGACGCCGCCGTCGGTGAGTGTGCCATCGACGTCCATGAGAAAGAGCTTGATGCGGCGTGCGCGCTCGTGAAGCGAAAGGTCGGTCATGTGTCCATGATAGTGCGGCGCGTATGATGCTGAGGACTTCTTACTCCCTTCGGATGACATCGTGAAATTCTTTTCTTGTTTGTGTGCTGTTGCGATTCCTGTGCTCTCTGCCTTCACTCCGCTGTCCGCCGCCACCACCGCGTGGTCGGGCAAGGCGTTTGTCGTCGACGTGCCCGGCGTCGTGGGACGTTCGGACATTGTGCTGGAGCGGCCGAATCTGCTGGCGCGTGAGGCGCTGCCGATGGGCAATGGCCGGCTGGGCGTTGCGGTGTGGTCCGCGGATGGATTTACCGCGCAGTTGAATCGCGCGGACACGTTGCCGCGACGGCTCTCGCCGGGACAGCTCTCGATTCCGTCATTGGCGGTACTCACTTCGGCGAAGGACTACAAGGCAAGGCTCGATCTCTACAACGGAACCTTCGAGGAGCAGGGCGCAGGCGTTCATTTGAAGGCGTGGGTGGAGGCGGATACAGACGCGCTGGTGGTGGATGTGACGGGTCTTGATCCGCATGCCGAGCAGACGGCGGTGCTGTCTCTGTGGCCTCCGCGCACTCCGCAGGTGGAGTTGAGGGATGAAGTGGGCACGCTGGCCGAGACGTGGAAAGACAACACGGAACCGGGTGCGACGGGGAGGCCGTTCGGATCGCTTGCGGCGGTGAGCAGCGCGGGGCTGAAGAATCTGAGTGCGAGTAAAGATACACACGCGATCACGCTGAAGTTTCTGCCGGATGAGCGAGGGCATTTCACGCTGCGCGTCGCGGCTCCCGGTTACAACGGTGAGGGCGCGGGGGATGCACGCAGCATCGCGGTGAAGTCGCTCACCCCGGTGAGCGCGGATGCGCATGAAGCGTGGTGGCATCGCTTCTGGAGCCGGGCCGGACTGATCAAGGTCGCATCGTCCGACGGCACGGGCGAATACATGGAGAGCCTGCGCACGCTGTTCCTCTTCACCTCGGCGGCGCAGAGCGGCAGCGAGTTTCCCGGTTCGCAGGCGGGGTTGGCGGACATGTTTTCGTCGGTGCGCGACAGCCACAACTGGGACCCCGGTGCGTACTGGCACTGGAACCTGCGCATGCAGGTGGCGGCGAATCTCGGCGCGGGTCTGCCGGAGCTAAATGAGCCTTACTTCCGGCTCTATCGTGAAAACCTTGCAAATATCGAAGCATGGACGAAGGAGCACATGGGCGGCCGCGAGGGCATCTGCGTGCCGGAAACCATGCGCTTCAACGGGCCGGGCTACGAGTTCGAAACGTGGGGCATGGACAAGGGCGGCAAGGGCGTCATCGGTTTGAACTGCGATGCCGGTTCGCAGCCTTACTACAACGCCCGCACTATTTCGACAGGCGCGGAGGTAGGCTACTGGATCTGGCAGCAGTATCTCGTGACCGGCGACCGGAAGTTTCTGGAAGAGAACTATCCCGTGATGGTGGCCGCGGCGCGCTTTCTGCTGAGTTACGAGAAGCCGGGGCCAGACGGGTTGAATCACACCAGCCCGACAAATGCGCACGAAACACAGTGGGATGTGAAGGACTCGATTCTCGACCTGTGCGCGCGGAAGACGCTTTATAAGGAGACGCTGGATGCTGCGCGGCTGCTGCATACAGATGCGGAGCTTGCGGCGAAGCTCGAGGACGCGTTGAAGAAGATTCCTCCGTTGCCGTTGACCGAAGCTGGAAAGCCGGTTCATGTGTTAAGCAGTGAAGGCGCAGATGCGGTCGTTGCGGACTCCTATAATCCGGCGACGGAGAATCACAACGTGGAGAATCTTGGCCTGGAGCCGGTGTGGCCCTGGGGCATGATTACGCCGGACTCGCCGCTGTTTGCAGTTGAGCGGCAGACCTTCGAGCATCGACCGTATCCGACAAAAGAGGACTGGAGCTTCGATCCGATCCAGGCGGCGCGGCTTGGGCTTGGCAAGGATGTGGCATCGACGCTGGTGACGCTGACGGAGGAGTATCAGCAGTATCCGAACGGCTTTGCGAACTGGGGCGGTGAAGGCGGCGAGTTCTATATCGAGCAGATCGGCGTGGTGACCACGGCGCTCGATGAAGCGCTGGCGCAGAATGTGGACGGCACGATTCGCATCGCCCCTGCGATTCCTCCGGGTTGGGACATTGCGGGCAGTGTGTGGGTGCGCGGCCGTACGAAGGTCGATGTGGAGACCCATGCCGGCGCCATCACGACTGCGGTGATCGAGGCCGGGACGAGCGGGCCGCTGAAGGTGGAGAATCCATGGCGCGGGCAGGCGGTGCAGCTGACGGTGCAAGGTGCGCACTCTGCGCGCAGAGTGCAGCTCTCCGGCAACGTCCTGACGCTTCCTGCGGAGGCGGGTACAAGCTACGTGCTTGCACCAGAACATGCCGCCGCGGGCCAGTTCGCCGCAGTGAGCGGTACGTCCGCCACAACGCCGAAGCATCTGGGCAAAGTGGCGCTGGGATTAGCCGCCGGAAACTGATTTGTATCTACTACTGTTACGAATATAAAAGGGCACAGCAGAAGGGTTCTGCTGTGCCCTTTCTGTATCTGCTTAGATGAGTCCGCCGTTGGCGCGAATATTCTGGCCGGAGATCCATGCGGCATCATCGGAGACGAGCAGCGTCACGACGCCGGCGATGTCCTCCGGCGTGCCGAGACGGTTGAAAGCCGCGAGGCTGGCCATGCGCTTGCGGTCTTCCTCGGTCTTGCCCTGGTTGAAGAGATCGGTATCGACGGGGCCGGGTGAGACGACGTTCACGCGGATTTTGCGCGAGCCGAGCTCCTTGGCGAGCACGTGGCTGAACTGCTCTACGGCGCCTTTCGTCGCGACGTAGATCGCATACGTGGGCAGCATGAGCGCGGTGGTGGATGACGAGAAGTTGATGATGGAACCGCCGTCGTTCAGGCGCGTAACGGCGAGCTGACTGGTGAGGAATGTGCCTTTCACGTTCACCGCGAAAAGGCGGTCGTACTCTTCTTCGCTGACTGCGGCGACGGGCTTGTAGAGGATGAGGCCGGCGTTGTTGATGAGGATGTCCGGCTTGCCAAAGTGCTGTTCGGCTGCATTGAAAGCTGCGGCTGCGCCCTCGCGCGTGGAGACGTCACCCTGCACGGCTACCGCGCGTCCGCCTGCCTGCTGGATGGAGCTGACGACGGCCTCGGCTTCGGCCTGGCTGCGCGCATAGTTGACGACGACGCTCGCACCTTCGGCGGCGAAGCGGCGGGCGATTGCGGCACCGATGCCGCGTCCAGCCCCGGTAACGATAGCGATCTTGTTTGCGAGAAGTTTGCTCATGGTTTCTCTCCCTTTCATCGCTTTAGAGGAGAAAAGAGTGACTGGAGAATCATGCATTGTTAGCATGCGGATCATGCGTCCAGTGCATCTTCGCAATCTCGACCTGAACCTGCTGCTGCCCCTGTATGCCCTGCTGAAGGAGCGCAGCGTGACGCGCGCCGCGCAGCAGGTGAACCTGAGCCAGCCCGCCATGAGCCGGGCCTTCGAGCGGCTGCGCGAGCTGCTGGAGGATGAGCTGCTGGCGGGCCGCCGCGGCGGCTACGAGCTGACGGCTCGCGGAAGCGTACTGTTGCGCGAGCTGGAGTTGCTTCTGCCGAGGTTGGAACAGCTATGGGCGGGCGAGAGTTTCGCGCCGGAGCGCAGCAGGGAGCGCGTGCGGCTTTCCATGACGGACTTTGCCGCGTCGCTCCTGTTGCCCGGGTTGATGCGGATGCAGCAGGAGCGAGCGCCGGGGCTGCGGCTGGAGATTGCGCCGATACAGGACCGCAGCTTCGAGGATGTGGAGGCGGGGCGGGCGGATATGATCTTCAGCCCGCTGGATGCGCCTTCGGCCTTGCGCGTAGAGGTGCTCTTTGAAGAGTATTTTGTGTGCCTGGTGGCGAAGGAGCATCCTTTTGCGGGCAAGCGATTCGCTTTGCGGGAGTATCTCGCGCAGGGGCACATCGTTATTGATACGGAAGCGGGACGCCAGACGCTGGTCGACAGGCCGCTGGCCGAGGCCGGGCACCATCGGCGGGGTGTTCTGCACGTGCCGTTCTTCGTGCCCGGCGTGCTGGCGCTCGAAAATACGCGGCTGGTGCTCACCGTGCCGCGCCGGCTCGCGAAACTCGCGGCCAGGCATGCGCGCGTGCGTACGATCGAGCCGCCAAAGGAGATACGCGGCTTCTCCTACACGATGAGCTGGCATCCGCGCCTCGAGCAGGAGCCGCTCTATGCATGGTTCCGTGAGCGGGTGCGGGAGGTCTGCGCGAAGTTGTAATGAAAATGGAGTCAGCCGGGGTGGCAGCCTCCAGGAAGTTCCACTTGACATTCCAGTGGAATCTGGAGGATTCTGCTGACGGGATCACTTGGATGTCTAGTAAAGAAAAAAATTCGATACAGCTCCTGCAGGGCACGCTGGACTTGATCATCCTCCGCACGCTCTCGTCCATGGGGCCGCGTCACGCCTACCAGATCGCCACGCGGCTGCAGCAGGTCTCCGACAGCCTGCTGCAGCTGAACCAGGGCACGCTTTATCCGGCGCTGGTGCGGCTCGAGCAGTATGGATGGATCAAGGGCAGCTGGGGGATGACGGAGAACAATCGCGAGGCGAAGTTTTACTCCATCACGAAGGCGGGCGAGAAGGCCCTGGCCGCGGAGACGGCGCGATGGAGGCAGATGGCCGGACTTATGGAACGCGTGCTGCTCGAGGAGAGCTAGCGATGAAAGCCATACGGCGCTTGCTGCAACGGGGGCGCAGCCTGTTCGCGAATGAGCGGCAGGAGGAGGAGCTGGAGCGCGAAATCGCGGGGCATCTGGCATTCCTGGAAGACGAATTTCTCGCGCAGGGGATGGCCGCGGACGAGGCGAGGCGTGCGGCAAGGCGCGCGTATGGGGACGTGGAGCCAATCAAGCAGCAGCATCGCGAGGAAAGGGCGTTTCAGGGCATGGCTCGACTATCGATGGAACTGCGGTACGCGTGGCGGCAGCTGCGGCAGTCGCCGGGCTTTGCGCTCACGGCGATCCTGATGCTGGCCCTCGGGATTGGTGCGACAACGACGATCTTCTCCATCGTGGAAGGTGTGCTGCTGCGGCCGCTGCCGTTCCCAGAGCCGGGCCGTCTTATGATGCTGGGTGATGTGCTCGAGAGCTCGAACTGCTCATTCTGCTCACGCCCTTCCGTCACGGCGCAGGATGTGCGCAACTACATGCGGGATACACACAGCTTTGCGCATCTTGGCGGCTACCAGGGCGCGTACTTTGAGCTTTCTGGCGGTGGCGAGCCCGTGGCCATCGATGCGGCACGCATGAGCGGTGAGGCCTTCGCTGCGCTGGGCATCCAGCCGTTGCTGGGAAGAGTCTTTACGCAGGCCGAAGACGATCGCCGCGAGCCGCTGGTGGTGCTGAGCTACAGCCTGTGGCAAAGCCGTTATCATGGCGACCCGGCGGTGGTGGGTACGAAGATTCTCATTGAACGCAAGCCTTACACGGTGACCGGCGTGATGCCGCATGGCTTCGAGTTCCCGCTGATCCCCGGGCATCTTTACCAGGCGAAATTGTGGGTGCCGATGAGTCTGGAGCCGTGGGAATTTGCGGCCGGCTCGGCAGCCTCGTGGAGTATGCGCATGGTGGGGCGTCTAGCTCCGGGTGTAACGCCGGAGCAGGCAGAGCAGGATGCGCAGCGCGTGGCGCAGGCCACGATGCGCGACTATCCGGCATTTATGAGCAGCCTGAGAATTCGCAGTGTCGTGAAGCCGCAGCGCGATGACACTGTCAACCAGGCGAAGCCTCTGCTGCGAATGCTCTTCTACGCTGTGGCCGTTGTGCAGCTGATCGTATGCGCGAATCTGGCCAGCCTGCTGCTGGTGCGGTCTATCGGAAAGAGGCGGGAGATTGCGGTGCGGCTGGCTCTGGGCGCGCGCGCCGGGGCGCTGCTGAGGCAGGCGGTGGTGGAGAGCCTGATGCTGAGCACCGCCGGTGGGGTGCTGGGTATGGCCTTCGCATGGGTGGCGCTGCGCGTGGGTGTGCGATTCCTGCCCGAGACGCTGCCGCGCCTGCACGAGATCGGGCTGGATGGGACCGTGCTGGGATTTGCGCTGGGGATCACGGCGCTCACCGGCTTCCTCTGCGGCCTGGCCCCGGCCTTTGCTGCCGTCCGCACCAGCGTGAATGAGACGCTCAAGGAAGGAGGCCGCACAGGGACCGCGGGCGGGAGCCATGCACGGCTGCGAACGATCCTTGTGATGGGCGAAATCGCGGTGGCGATGGTGCTGCTGACGGCATCCGGCCTGCTGCTGCGCAGCTTTGAAAAGATGCGCGAAGTCGACCCCGGCTTTCAGCCGGATCATACGCTGGCCGCTCTCTACGTGCTTCCGCTGCAGCACTATACTCGCCAGATTCAGATCGATGGCTTTGTGCAGCAGCTGCAGGAACAGCTGCGAGCGCTTCCGGGCGTAAAGGCGGTAGGGATTACATCCATGCTGCCCGCAGACGGTAACAGCACGGGGCTTTCGGTGATTCCTGACGAATATGTTTCGCCAAAGAGCGAGGGTTTGCATATGGTCGCAGCCTCGTTGGTTGAGGGCGATCCTTTTGCCGCACTGGGTGTTCGCCTTCGGCGCGGCCGCGTATTCACGGATGCGGATAAGCCAGGAGCGCCGCTGGTGGCGATTGTGAATCGCAAGTTCGCCGAGCACTATTGGCCGGGGCGGAACCCGGTGGGCAAACGCATTCGTCGCGGTATGCCGGAGACTTTGTCGCCGTGGATGACGGTGGTAGGCGAAGTGGAAGACGTGAAGATGGGGGCGGCCGATGACAAGACCATGGAGCAGTTCTACCAGCCTGCGTCGCAGTCGGCAGAGTCGGAAGGATCGCTGGCGTCATCGGGTGAGCTGACGGACTATGCCGGGTGGATTGTCTTACGAACCGCCGTACAGCCGGAACAAATGCAGGAGGCTCTGCGTAACGTCGTACAGCATGTCGATCCGGGACTGCCGCTCTACCAGATGCAGCCGCTGGCGCGTGTGGTTTCGGAGAGCGAAGCGCCGCGACGATTCAACACGGTTCTCATCTCGAGCTTTGCGCTGGCTGCGTTGTTGTTGAGTGTGCTCGGCATCTACAGCGTGATTGCGTTTTCTGTGGCCGCGCGGCGGCAGGAGCTGGCGATTCGCATGGCGCTGGGATCAAGCCGCGGACGCTTGCTGCAGCTGGTGCTCGCGTCCGGAATGAAGGTTGCCCTGGCAGGCTGCGTGCTGGGGCTGCTGGGTGCTGTGGCGGTCTCTGAGCTGTTGCGCTCGCTGCTCTTCGGGCTGGGGCCGCGCGATCCTCTGGTGCTGGGAGGCGCGGCAGTTGTGATGCTGGCGATCGCGATGCTGGCCACGGTGCTGCCTGCGCGGCGCGCGGCCCTGGTCGATCCGCTGCTGGCGGTGCGAGGCGAATGAAGATGCAGGGAAAGGGAATGCGCATCGTGCAGGCGGAGGATGAAATGCCAGACCGGATCGATTGCCGGTTGAATCGCGACAGCTTTGTGCCGCTGTATCAGCAGATCAAGAACTGGCTGCTGTACAAGATCGAGGCAGGGGATCTGTGCGAAGGCGACGGTGTGCCCTCCGAGGTGGATTTTTCGCGGTGCCTCGATGTAAGCCGCGCCGTGGTGCGGCAGGCCTTCTATGAGCTGCGCCTCGAGGGCTACGTGACGCGCGACAAGGGGCGGGGTACGTTCGTCTCGCTGCGCAAGCAGGCCTAGCGCAGAGCAAGGCTTCAAATGCGGCGGCAGGATGTCTCACTGCCGCCGCATTCGTGTGTGCAGTTAGCGGAGCGCGGCGGCGATCGTTTCCACCGATGGCGTGGTGGGGTGGCCGATGAGGCGGCTCAGCGTGCGCGAGCTGTCGTCGAGCGCGCCTTTCGCGGCGTGTGCATCCGCGTCGGCAAGGATGTGCGCGAGCTCCGGCGGCAGGAAGCCGGAAAGAATCTTTTCGAATTCGGCCTCGGGTAGGTTCTGGTAGGCGATGGCTTTGCCGGTCTGCCGGCTTAACTCGGCAGCAAACTCGGCGCGCGTGTAGGCAGAGTCGCCTGCGAGTTCATAGATCTTGTTCTCATGGCCTTCGCCCGCGAGCACCACGGCTGCGGCCTCGGCATAGTCGGCGCGGGCAGCGGTAGCGAAACGGCCCTCACCGGATGCTCCGAGAACAACGCCGTGCTCGAGCACCGCGGGGATGCCGGCAGTGTGATTCTCGGTGTACCAGCCGTTGCGCAGCAGTGCGAAGGGCACGCCGCTCGCCCTCAGATACTCCTCCGTCGCAAGGTGCTCGGTTGCGAGCACGAGATGCGTGGAGTCCGCGCGGAGCAGGCTGGTGTAGGCGATGAGCTTTGCGCCCGCGGCCTTGGCCGCATCGATGACGGCCTTGTGCTGCGGGATGCGCTGGCCTACTTCATTGCCCGAGATGAGCAGGACTTTCGTTGCGCCTGCGAACGCGGTGGCAAGGGTCTCAGGCCGTGCGTAGTCGGCCTCGCGGACCTGCACACCCTTTGCAGCAAAGCCTGCGGCCTTCGCGGGGTTGCGCACGGCGGCGACAATCTCTCCAGCGGGAACCCTGGTGAGCAGGGATTCTATGACAAGCTGTCCAAGCTGCCCGGTAGCTCCGGTGACGACGATCATGATGTCTTCTCCTCCGAGGCATCTGCGCCTCTGAAATTCAGCGTATCGCTATCGGCTTACTTTTCGTAAGTACATACCTGGAGGTAAGCTGTATGCATGGCATGGCCGAAGAGCACGAAGACGGTACGCATCCGCAAAGGAAATCTGTTCGCCGCGGACTGCCCGACACGGATCATTCTCGACAACGTGACCTCGCGCTGGGGTTCGCTGGTGCTGGTGCTGCTGCTTGAAAGTGATTACCGCTTCAGCGAGCTGGCCTACCGGATCGGCGGGGTGAGCGAGAAGATGCTGGCGCAGACGCTGCGTGCGCTCGAACAGGATGGCTTTGTGCTGCGCACCGTGCATGCGACCAAGCCTCCGAAGGTGGAATACAGCCTGACGCCGCTGGGCCGCGAGGTCGCCGAGCGGATGCGGGTGCTCGCCGATTTCATCGAGAAGAACGTAACGAAGGTGATGACGCACCGCGCGCGCATGGCTGAAAAGTCCGCGTAAGGCGTTGCGTTGCCGGCAGCAATTCCGGCATCGGAACACTGCTGGCTCCGGAACACATTTTCCTGTGCAGGCCAAACCGCAGGTTCCTCCGCTGCGCGAGACGATAACGCTGTCTCGCTTCGGCCGCAATCACAGGCTTCTTCTAAAAATCCTGCCAAATGCAAGAGAAGAGGCCGATACGGCTCAGAGCGACGCAAAGCATCGAGGATTTGGCGTCAATCGATCGGGATCAGGATCTCTGTCCTGAGCTCTTCCACGGGCGTCGTCCGGGGATCATTCAGGTAGTTTTCGATGCAGAACTCGGGGCGCATCTCTACCTTCTTCTCCGCGAGCGTCTTGAAGATGTGATCGAAGGCCATCCCGATCTGCGTGTAGGGGCCGGTGAGCAGGAAGCGCGCATACTTGCCGCCGGGCGCATGGCGATACTGCATCTTCGCCGGAAGGCCTTCCGGCCTATGCGCGAGCGAGACTCCGGCCTGGTAGACCATGGACTCGGGGCCGGACTTCGTGTTGTCCATGCCGCTGAGGCCGAGGTATTCGCGGATCGATGCCGGATCCAGCTGCGGCAAGAGCGGCGGCAGCTCTCCCCATAGCGGAGGCGCGACCTCAGAGAACAGTCCGCGCGCCTCAAGAAACGCGTAGTGGAAGGCGGGCCGTTCGATGGTTTCGGATTCATGAGTGAGATTCACGTGTGTCTCCTTATACGGGTGTGAGTGCAAATGACCGCGTTCCATTTTCTGCGTGGTCGATTCAGGCCTGCCTGCGTTCGTACCACCGGAGAACGCGCAGGGCGCGGAGTGTGTTCCAGCGGCTCGGGCGATGGTCGCCGTCCTCGAGTGCGAAGTGTACCTGCCCGGGGTGCGTGTTTTCGAGCAGCCATCGTCCGTCGGGTTGTCGTTTGGCTCTGAGCTGTTCGATCGCCTCATCGATGCGCGAATCCGGGCTGTCGCCGGTGGAGCGGAAGTAGTCCAGCGCACGCAGTACGTCATAGTGCCAGCGTGTGGGGAATGAGAATTGCAGCCATGCCGGATTCACGACATCGCCAGTGCTTTTGCGGCGAAAGAGCTTTCTTTCCAGGAGATAGTCCTCGCCACGCTTGCGCGCCGCAATTTGCGGCGGCGACCCTCCGGTCGCCCGTTCATGCGCAAGCAGGCCTTCGAGCACGTTGATGGTGGTTGCAAAGGACGAGCGGACCGAGCCGTTTTCTGCTTCGCAGTTCCAGCCGCCGTCTTCGAGCTGTTCGACGAGGAGACGCTCGACGAGGGCATCCATGTTGCGGCCGAAGTAGACGCCGATAGCCACCGTCCGTCCGTTGATGCAGGGCTCCACTTCGCCGCTGAAAAATGGCTGGCCCGCGTGCTCCCAGCGGCAGCCTGCTTCCACGCGGTCGATAGCGCGCTGCATGAGGCCGGTATCCGGATCGATGCCGAAATCGACAAGCAGCTGGAGTGTGGGCAGGGTTGAAATCCATGGCTGACCCTGTCCTTTCTCGCGCCAGTGGAGGCTGGCAGAGGGAAAGCATGCGCCTCCGGCCCACTGCCCATCACTGTCCTGCAGCGCCAGCAGCCGCGCACCCCAGCCTTCGCTCGCAACGCGTGCGCGTTCGGCTGCAATCTCCCCGGATGGTGCATCGGCGAGGTCGCGCAACGCCTGCCACCGGATCGCGGGATCGGAATCGAGGAGCCAGTCGAGAACGTCCATGCGCGAGCAGTGTATAGGCGCGGAAGGGAAAATACACCCCGGCGCTGATGGATGCTGATGGGCGCGAAAGTCGTTTACACTTGCCGCACTGTGAAAACCTTTTCCGCTTCCCGCCTTTGCGTACTGGTTCTCTTGCTGACGGCCTTATTTTCGCCTTCTGCTTCGCTGCGCGCACAGCAACAGCCGCTCGCGGCTACGCCGCCGATGGGATGGAACAGCTGGGACTCGTACGGGCTGACCGTCACCGCCGACGAGTTCAAGGCGAATGTGGACTGGCTGCACCAGCACCTGCAGCCGCATGGCTGGCAGTACGTGGTGGTCGACGAAGGCTGGTATCTCGACCATCCCGGAGAAAAAGGCGCGGCGCAGGGCTTCCATGTCTCGCCGGATGGCCGTTACGAGCCGGCGGCGGGGCGCTTTCCTTCGGCGCAGCCGGACGACGGGCTGAAGGCACTGGCCGATTATGCGCATGCGCAGGGGCTGAAGTTCGGCATTCACATCATCCGCGGCATTCCGCGCGAAGCCGTCGACCGCAACCTGCCGATCGCGAACTCTTCCTTTCACGCGGCCGACGCTGCGAATACGGCGGACAAGTGCGAGTGGAACGGGGACAACTATGGTCTGAAGGACAACGAGGCGGCGCAGGCCTATTACGATTCGATTGCGAAGCTCTATGCCTCGTGGGGCGTGGATTTCCTGAAGGTGGACTGCATCTCGAAGCCCTACCAGGCGGCGGAGATTCACCGCATGGCGGCGGCGCTCCGCAAGACCGGGCGGCCGATTGTGCTGAGCCTTTCGCCGGGGCCGACGCCGGTCTCCGAAGCCGACGATGTGCGGCAGTACGCGCAGATGTGGCGCATCTCGAATGACGTGTGGGATGTCTGGTCGAACGAGAAGGACGAGCCGGGGCAGTTCCCGCAGTCGCTTTCCGCGCAGGCCGGGCTGCTGGCTGACTGGGCTCCGCACATAGAGCGCGGGCACTGGCCGGATGCCGACATGCTGCCGATCGGCTACCTGGGGCCGCGCCCGGGATGGGGCGATGCGCGTGCGTCGCGGTTCACGCCGGAGGAAACGCGGACGCTGCTGACGCTGTGGTCCATTGCGCGGTCGCCGCTGGTGCTGGGCGCGAACCTGACGAAGATCGACGCGAAGACCGAGGCGCTGCTGACCAACGACGAGGTGATCGAGGTGGATCAGCACTCGACGGGGAATCATCCGGCGGTGTCGACGAAGGAACGCGCGCTGTGGGTGGCGGATCTGCCGAAGGGCCGCAAGGCGCTGGCGGCGGTGAACCTGACGGCCGCTCCGGTTGAGCTGCACTACTCGTGGAAGGATCTCGGTTTGGAGAAGTCTTCGTGGCGTCTGCGGAATCTGTGGGAGCAGAAGGATGTGCCGGGCGCGCAGACAGAATTCCATGTCACACTCGGGCCGCACAGCTCGGCGCTGTACAGCCTGAAGTAGCCGCTTTGGTATGGCAAACAGTGCTGTAAATCGGGCAGAAAGCCGGCCTGCCGGAAAAGAAGGAAAGAGGGCGAATTTCGGTCCGCCTTAGGCTGTCGGCAAGAGCCGATTTGCTGGATAAGCCGCTGTTTCTAAGGGAGAAAGGTCGGAGTCGTCGGCGAGATGAGAGCCTGCTCAGAAAATGTGCCGGAGTGAGGCATCTTTTGGCAGGGGGATTGCTTCCGATATGAGTAACAAATAAGAGGCAATCCAGGCAGTTCACTCCTTCCGATACACAGTTGTTTTTCCCGCGACCTTAGCCCACCACACACTCCTCTCTTTTCTCCCTCCAGACGCCTCTTGAGCGGGCCCGCAGGAAAGCGGGCCCACCAGCTCTCTCCTTATAATCCCAACATGGTTGCGTCCTCTTCTTCGCTGCGCGAGCCGGAGCTTGCTGCGCCTGTCGTCACCTCTCCGCTGCTGGCTTCGCTGCCGTGGCTGATGCATGGATTCAGCACGCGCCTGGGTGGTGTCTCGAGCGTGTATGGGCGCGAGGGCGACTGCAACCTGGGCTGGACTGCAACCGATGATGCCGAGCATGTAGCCGAGAACCGGCGACGGCTGGCAGCGGAAGTCAGCCAGGATGATGCGACTCCCTTTGCCACGCTGAAGCAGATCCATTCGGCGACGACGGTACGTGTCAGCGCGTGCGACGCTGCGCCCCGCGCGACGACGGAAGCCGACGGCATGATGACCGCCGAGCCGGGTGTGCTGCTGGCTGTGCAGACGGCCGATTGCATCCCGGTGCTGGTGGCCGATACGCGACTGCGCGCGGTAGCCGGCTTCCACGCCGGATGGCGCGGAACGGTGGCGGCGATTGTGGAAGAGGGAATCGCGAGGATGCACGAGGAATTCGGCAGCGAGCCGGAGGAGCTGGTTGCCGCCATCGGCCCAGGCATCGGGCCGTGCTGTTATGCCGTGGGGAACGAGGTGCGGCAGCGCTTCGCGGAGAGATTTCCGTATGCGGATGCGCTCTTTTCCCTGAAGGACGACGGTTCCCTGCATTTGAACCTGTGGGAAGCGAACCGGCAGCAGCTGCTGGCAGCCGGGCTCAAGGCGAAGGCGGTGTGGGTCGCGGAAGAATGCACCAGCTGCCGCGTCGACCGCTACTTTTCCTATCGCAAAGAGAATGGGTTCACGGGCCGGATGTTCTCAGTGATCGGGATCCGGGATTAGCCCCTCGCTCTCAGTGCTGTCCGCGTTACTTTTCATCGCAAATGAATTTTTCTTTCCGGCGCTACGCTCCGGCCGGAAGGTTGCGCCCGGGAATAATAAGCGGCCCGCCTACAGCTTGATTCCGGCCGGGGCCGTTTGCGTGATGTTCATGGGGTATTGATTAAACTGACACTATGAGCTTTGCTGCACCCTCCTCCCGCCGCCGGTTTCTCCGCCAAAGCTTTGCCTTCAGCGCCATTGCTGCGCTTGAGTCTCTGGCTCCTCTTGCCCATGCGTTGCCGCATAACGGTGCGGATGCCGACATCCTCATGATCGGCGACTGGGGTTATCTCGATGACCACCAGAATCAGACGATGGTGGCCGATGCGATGCGCGCCTACGCGCAGCAGAACCGGATCAAGCCGGCGGCGCTGCTCTTCCTGGGCGACAACTGGTACGGCGACCTGCCGGGCGGAGCCGAGTCTCCGCGGTGGAAGTCGCAGTTCGAGGATCTGTATCCGGAGAGCGTCTTTCCAGGCAAGGCCTATGCGATTCTGGGCAATCACGATTACCAGACGATGCCGGCCGATGTGAACAAGGTGGAAGCGGAGCTTGCCTATGCGAGCAGCGGCAAGTCCCGCTGGACCATGCCCTCGCGCTGGTACAGCTTCACCTTCCCGGAGAAGCGGCCGCTCATCACCTTCATCGCGCTCGACAGCAATGTGCCGAGTCCCGATGGTCCGGCGAAGTTCCCGAACCTGACGCTGACCGAGGCGCAGCATGAGGAGCAGGTGCAGTGGCTCGAAAGCGAGTTGAAGAAGCCGCGCAAAACGCCGCACCTCGTCGTGATGGGCCATCATCCGATCTATTCGAACGGCCCGCACGGCGATCATTCCGTGCTGATGCGCTACTGGGATCCGCTCTTCCAGAAGTACAAGGTGCCTGTGTACATGGCCGGGCACGATCACGATCTGCAGCACCTGGAGTTCACCGGCCAGCCGACGAGCCACTTCCTCTCGGGCGGCGGCGGCGCGGATCTCTATAACCTGAAGATCGAAGAGGCGGCCCGCGGACCGTATGCAGGCAGGGTCTTCGGCTTCAGTCATCTTTCGGTGACGCGCGAGAAGATGACCTTCCGGCACATCGATACGCAGGGTCGCGTGCTGCACCAGTTTACGAAGATGGCGGATGGGAAGACGGTCATCGGCTAGCTTCACTGCGGGTGCCCCACGTCTCGTCCCTGAGACGTGGGATGACGGTTCTCTGAGGATCTGATCCCATGTCTCAAAAGCGAGACATGGGGCACCCGGTGTACCGCAGGTCCATCCACTACGCTATGCTTCGGTCGGATGACAGGTAAGAGTAAAAGCAAACTGCCTTCGCTCATCCGAGCGAAGGCAGTTTGCTTTGCAAGTGAAGTATTTTATTTTGCCGTCTTTGCCAGCCGGTCGTAGTTCTGGATCGCGTTGAAGACGAGAGCGTACGTCCCCAGCGTTTCTCCGCGATAGACAGGGTTGTTGGCGAAGAGCAGTACGTTGCCTTCTCCGAGGTGGGCGTCGACGACGATGGGCTTCTCTTCGATAGAGCCGCCGTTGTCGAGCAGGCCGTCGAGGAGAAATCCCTTGCCCGAACCGAAGCGCAGGATGACCTGCGGACGGTACGGCTCGGGGATGAGGTTGATGTTGTCGCGGGCCTGGTCTTCGTTGAGCGGCACGGCCTCCCAGGGCTTCACGTGCGGCGTGGCTTCCGGCGCAACGAAGGCGCGGTCCTCGGGCGAATCCAGTTCATCAGGACCGCCACGCCCGGTGGGCCGCTCGACACCGGAACCGAGATGGCGGCGTCCGCCTCCGCCGATGGTGTTCGAGACGCTGAAGGTCATGCCTTCGGCGCTGTAGACGCCGAGATCGGCCGCGGTGTCATAGCCGTTGGTGATTGGGCTGGTCTTATCGACGAAGGCTGCGTTGAGCGTGGTGCCGACGACGCGCACGTTGCCGCGTGGAGCGACGGTGACACCGGGCGCGAAGCCCATCTCGACGGCGAACTGCGCTGTGTCTTCCGCCGTGATGAGCAGGCCGCCCTTGCTGACGAAATCCTGCAGGTGCTGCACGCCCGCCCAGGTGAGGCCGGGGCGCATGTCCGGCGTGGAGTCGAGGTTGCCGAGGTTGGGAGTGAGGTCGGTCTTCTCCCACGGGATCGGGTTGCCATACATCGGCATGCCATTGATGATCGTTTGCGTGGAGGAGCGGCCGACGGGCGCGAAGACGATCACGTCATACTTCGTACGTAGGTCTTCTTCCTTTGCGACGGTCTGCGTGCTGATGTAGTCGAAAGGCACGTGCGCGCGATCGAAAGCCTCACGCCACCAGCCTTCGGTCTGCGTGGCGATCCACGTGTGCATGAAGGCGATGCGCGGTGCGGGCGCGTTGTGGTGTGCGACCTCGGGCATCGCGCCGAGCGCGAAGGCTTCCAGGCCTGCCTCGTGTACGGCATCTTTCACCTTGGCTGCATCGGCGTTTTCGATGAGCAAGGAGCCTGCGGCGAAGTGATGGCCGCCGGCATCGAAGGCCGCATCAGCGACGGAGATGGTCGCGTCCTTGAAGGTGTAGCGCAGGCCGAGGAGCGTGACTTCGGAATTGTTGTTCACCGCATAGACGCTGCCCGAGCCCGAGGTGGTGCCGATCTCGGATTCGAGATCCTTCACAGGTGAAAGATTCGCTTTGAGGATCGCGGGATCGGTGATGCGCACGACCTTCACGTGAAAGAGGTCGGGGAAAGACCAGCCGGTGTCATCGTAGGGGGTCTTCTGCGGATCGTCCGGAGCCCAGTACTGGCGGTCGAGCAGCGCGTCAGCGATGCGCGAGTAGGGCTGATCCATGCGGATGACATAGCGGCCGGAGGCGAAGGTCTCGGTCTTCACCTCGTCCTTCTTCTTGTCCTTGTCCTCACCCTTCGATTCCGGTTTCGCGGGGACAGGCGCGTTCACCGTCGCGCTCGCATCGAGGCGGCTGATCTCCACATGCTGCAGCGCGAGCGTGCGCAGCATCTGCGCCTGGCGGCTGGACATCGGCTCGTCGATCACATACGCAGCAGGGCCGGCGTTCGCGGGCTTCTCGATGGAGCGCTTGCTCTTGGTGTAGTAGTTCGAGAGGAACTGCTGGCTGTTCTGCGCGAAGAAGGAAATGGTCGAGAGTAGCGCAGTCTGTTCGTAGTTGTTGTTGTCGCGCTGCGACCAGACGACCTGCGGCAGCGGCGGATTGGGGCGGTACCAGGTGCGCGCATAATCATCGGGCGAGAGGATGCGCTTCTCGGTGTCCGCGCCTCCGTTGCCGAAGGTCTCATAGAGGCGGCTGATGCCGTTGTGCATGGCGGCGATGAACATCAGGTAGCCGGGAGACCAGGTGTCGAAGTCGCCGTGCGTGAAGACGCCGGGCATGCCGAAGGCGGTCATCGACTGAATGTTGTTCCAGCCGAGCATCTGCCACTCGCCGTTGAGCAGCGGATCGATCCACGCGTTGTAGGGGCCGTCGCCGACGGTGTTGTCGTAAAGGAAGGGCACGGACTCGTGGAGATCGTGCAGCACCTGTGCGTGGAAGTTGATGTAAGTGTTCTCGACGTTGCGTGTGAGGTCGAGCGTCATGCCCATGGCGTCGCGGTTGTTGTCGTGCGCCACGTAGTGTCCCCAGTAGATGAGGTGCGGCCACTGCTGATTAGGGTGCGCTACGTGCCACTTGTAGATGTCGACCATGCGGTCGCGGCCATCGACTTCCACTACCGGCGTGATGAGCACGACCATGTGCGTGCGGATGTACTGAATGTAGGGCGAGTTATCGACGGCGAGGCGATAGGCCAGCTCCATCAGCGCCGTGGGCGCGCCCGTCTCGGGCGAATGGATGGTGCCTGTGATGTAGTAGACGGGGAAGGATTGCTTCACAAGTTCAGCAGCCTTTGCGTCATCCATGCCGATCGTGCGTGGATCGGCCAGCTTCGCCAGGCGCGCATCGTTCTCCTGCATCTTCGCGATCAGCGATTCGTCGCCGATGGCGGCGGCGATCATCTCGCGGCCCTCTTCGGTGTGACCGATGCTGAAGACCTTCACGCGCGGCGAGCTCTTCTCGAGCAGGCGGAAGTACTTGTAGACGTCCTCGGCGTAGGGCAGCATGTTCGGCGCGCCAGAGACGTCGCCAAGCACCTTGTCGGGCGTGGGCACGGTCTTCGATGCGGGCAGATAGCTGGTGAGTGGCGAGTTGAAGAATGGGTCGGTGGTGTACTGCTTGATCTTCGCGGTGTAGGCCTGATCGATGGGCTGGCTGAGGTCGGGCTTGAGCTCGACGGCGATGTTGGTCTGGCCGAAAAGCGCGCCGGTACAGGCGAAAGAGAGACAGAGAGGGAGCAATGACCGTAAGCGGGACATCTCAAGCATCCTTCAGTGACTGGGATTTCGTGGGTGAAAACGGGTTTGAGGCAGTCTATCAGGCTGCTGCGCGCAGGGCGATCCGCCTTCGGCCACTTCGCGTGGCGCGGATCGCCTTCGGCACCCGCTCCCGCTGGTCGCGGCGCTAACCGCGCGGCATACTGCCTTCGGCACCCGCTCCCGCTGGTCGCACCTTAAGCTTCACTCAAAGTAGATTGCTGTACGCTTAACGCGCTATGAACTGGCTCTTCTGGTCGCTGCTCTCTGCGCTCTTTGCTGCCGCTACCGCGATCCTCGCGAAGCTCGGCGTGGAGCATGTGGATTCGAACCTGGCTACGGCGGTGCGAACGACGGTGGTGCTAGTGCTGGCGTGGGGCATCGTCTTCGCCTTCGGATCGCATCGCGAACTGGCTGCGCTCGACCGGCGGAGCGTGGTCTTCCTTGTGCTCTCGGGGCTCGCGACCGGGCTCTCGTGGATCTGCTACTTCCGCGCGCTGGCCACCGGGCCGGTGTCGAAGGTGGCTCCGATCGACAAGCTGAGTGTGGCGATGGCGATCGTCTTCGCATGGCTGCTGCTCGGCGAGTCGATGACGCGAGGGAAGGTGATTGGCGGGGCGTTGATTCTCGCGGGGGCGATTGTGATCGCGGTGATGCCTTAATCCTCGCATCCCACGTCTCAGACGCGAGACGTGGGGCACCCGGGGTTTGTGCCTTCCACTCCCAAGCGGAGTTTGGATGGGGCATCCATATCCTCGCTCATGAAGGGAACCGCAGGTTCCTCCACTTCGCTTCGCTCCGGTCGGAATGACACCCTTAAAAAAGCAAAAGGCGCGCCGAAGCGCGCCTTTTGCTGTGAGAAGAAGAATCTAAATCGCGACTAAAGGGAGCGGGTGCCGAAGGCAGTATGCCGCGCGGTTAGCGCCGCGACCATCGGGAGCGCCACGCGAAGCGAGCCGCCCTGCGCGCAGCAGCTACTCCCACTCGATGGTGCCCGGCGGCTTCGAGGTGATGTCGTAGACCACGCGGTTGATGCCTGCGATTTCGTTCACGATGCGGCTGGAGATGGTCTTGAGCACCTCGTACGGCAGCGGCACCCAGTCGGCGGTCATGCCGTCTTCGGAGTGCACGGCGCGGATGGCGCAGGTGTAGGCGTAGGTGCGCTGGTCGCCCATCACTCCCACGCTCTTGACCGGCAGCAGTACGGCGAAGGACTGCCAGATCTGCTGGTAGAGACCGGCGTTCTTGATCTCGGTGACGACGATGTCGTCGGCTTCCTGTAGCAGCGCCACGCGCTCCGGCGTGACTTCGCCGAGGATGCGCACCGCGAGGCCGGGGCCGGGGAAGGGCTGGCGTTCGAGGATATCGGCCGGCATGCCGAGGTCGCGGCCGATGCGGCGGACTTCATCCTTGAAGAGATCGCGCAGCGGCTCGATGAGCTTGAGCTTCATGTTCTCGGGCAGGCCGCCCACGTTGTGGTGGCTCTTGATGGTCTGCGAGGGGCCTTTCACCGACGAGGACTCGATGACGTCGGGATAGAGCGTGCCCTGCACCAGCCAGGCCACTTCGTTTTCGCCCGAGTCCTTGAAGATGCGCGCGGCTTCGTCGTCGAAGACCTCGATGAACTCGCGGCCAATGGCTTTGCGCTTGGTCTCAGGATCGGTGACGCCTGCCAACTTCGAGAGGAAGCGGCCGCTGGCATCCACGGCGACGAGGTTGAGGCCGAGCTTCGAGCGCAGATTCTCCTGCACCTTGAAGAACTCGTTCTTGCGCAGCACGCCGTTGTCGACGAAGACGCAGGTCAGGCGATCGCCGATGGCCTTGTGCACGAGCACGGCTGCGACCGAGGAATCCACGCCGCCCGAGAGCGCGCAGATGGCGTGGCCCTCGCCGACCTTCTCACGGATGGCGGCCACGGTCGTCTCGATGAAGTGCGCCGGGGTCCAGTCAGCCTTGGCCTGGCAGAGGTTGAAGAGGAAGTTGCGCAGCAGCGCGGTGCCCTGCTTGGTGTGGTGCACCTCGGGGTGAAACTGCACGGCCCAGATGCGGCGCTCGGGGTTGGCGATACCGGCGACGGCGTTGGCTGTCTTCGCGGTGAGGTGGAAGCCCGGAGGCAGATCGATGGCTTCGTCGCCGTGCGACATCCAGACGGTGAGGTCGGCGGGCATGTCGCTGAAGAGCGGCAGGTCCTTGTCGACCACTTCGACCTCGGCATGGCCGTACTCGCGCTTATCCGCCGAGCGGACCTTGCCGCCGAGGTGGTGCGTGATGAATTGCAGGCCGTAGCAGATGCCGAGCGTCGGCAGGCCGAGCTCGAGCACCTTGGGGTCGGCGGGCGGCGAATCCGGGTCATAGACTGAGCAGGGGCCGCCGGAAAGGATCAGGCCGATGGGCTTCTGCGCCTGAATTTCGGCGATGGAGGCGGTGCAGGGCAGCACTACGGAGAAGACGTTCTGCTCGCGGATACGACGCGCGATGAGCTGCGTGTACTGCGAACCGAAATCAAGGATGACGATCGAAGAAGTGTCCACCCTTTAGTTTACCCTGCTCCGCCAGAGCACAGAATGATCGTCCAGGGGGGCGCCTTCGGTTGCTCATTACCTCTTTCTGAGCGTGAAGGTCGCTGATCTGAGCAATGCGTAAATGACAAGCCCAATCACGCCATAGAGCAAGAACTGTCCACCAAAGGTAAAAGCCGCGGTCATGACCTGAGCGCCAGTAGTTCTGGGATCGGCTAGTCCGAAGATCGCGCTGGGCCACAATGCGAGGCCAATTCCAGCTGAAATACGATCTGCTGAAAGCAAGAAAGTCAAAGCCAGCGCAATGATTACACCTAAGCAGCCTACGCAAACAAACCATAGCCAAGCCGGACCGAGGGAGTGCTCATTATGCTGAGGCGGTTCTAGCAAGCTCATAACGATTTAGGCCTGCTTGGATTCTCGCATTTCGGTTTCGGAAGAGCCCATGTATTTCCAAAGCTCCAGGTACGCTACCACCCGCGCCACCTGGAAGAAGTCCGAGGCGGCGCAGTAGGCGAGGGTGACGAATCCCCACCAGAGCCATAGCCCGGGGCCGCTCACCTCCGAGGCGAAGGGCACGGGCGTGGCGGAGAAGACCATGGCCAGGATCACCAGCGCCAGCTTGACGATGCCCATGATGAAGTTGATCTCCACCAGCTTGCCGCGTAGCGGCCCGAGGCGCAGGCTGCGGCGGAGGGCGGCGGTGATGCCGCAATCTTCAAGCAGCACCAGAAGCGGTGCAATCGAGAAGACCCAGCTGGCCAGCGCCCAGAGCACGAAGACGCCGAGCGAGAGGCCGATGACCAGCGCGAAGTAGCCGACGAGGTTCGGCTCGGCGTCCGTCGATGTGTTGAGCGTGGCGGATGCGGCCCAGTGCAGGCCGGCGAACCAGATCCAGACCGAGACGGCGAGGGCGGCGGCGCGCAGCAACTGCAGCGCGGCAAGCGTGCCCCAGCGGTTGGGCAGGGCGGAGTCGTAGCGGCGCAGGACGGCGTTGCGTCCGAGGCCCGAGGCGACGGCCCATCCCGCCATCGCCAGCGGCGCGAACCAGCCGAGAAACTGTGCGACGGGTGGGGCGAGTGCGGCGTAGAGGTTTGCCGAGATGGTCGCGGCCTGCGTGGGGTCCATGAGCGAGAAGTCGCTGAGGCCGGAGGCTGCGATCTGCGCTGTGGCAGCGAGGTAGATACGCCAGCCCTCCCATCCGAGGATGAGGGTGATTGGCAGGCCGAAGCTCCATCGCCAGAGGAGTTCCAGCAGCAGCAGCGATGGCCGGCGGCGGCATTCTCCAAGCACGTGAACGAAGGACTGTGTGCCTCGGACTGTGCTCAGGGCCGGGATGGGGACCGCCTTTCGCGCTGTGGGAGTGGCCCCACGTCTCAGAGCGAGACATGGGGCACCCGGTTTACTTCACAACTAAGTTGACCATCTTGCCGGGAACGATGATGACCTTGGCCACCGAGCGTCCGTCGAGAGCTGCTTTCACCTTCTCGTCGGCGAGTGCGGCGTCGCGCAGGGCTTCCTGCGGAGCGCCTGCGGCCACGCGGATCACCGAACGCAGCTTGCCGTTGAGCTGGACAGGGATTTCGACTTCGTCCTCGCGGGCCAGCGCCTCGTCATATTGGGGCCAGGGCGCGCGCAGAATCGCACCGCTCTCGCCCAGCTGCTCCCAGAGCTCGCAGGCGAGGTAGGGGGCGAAGGGCGCGAGCAGAAGCACCAGCTTCCCGAGTGCGTCGGCCAGCACGGCATCCGATATTTCTCCGGCGGCGATGGCCGGCTCGGCGGCATAGAGGGCGTTCACCAGCTCCATGATGGCGGCGATGCAGGTGTTGAAGTGCCAGCGCCCGGCGAAATCCTCGGTGATCTTGCGGATGGTCTGGTGCAGCTTGCGCTGGATGGCCTGCGCGGCGGGCGTGGTCGCCGTCGCGTCGGTGCCTTTGGCGGCGCGGGCGCGCTCGGCATACTGCGTCACCAGGCGGTAGACACGGCCGAGGAAGCGGCTGACGCCGGCCACGCCGTTCTCCTGCCAGTCGAGGTCGCGGTCCGGCGGGGCGGCGAAGAGCGCATACGCACGCGTGGCATCGGCACCGTAGCGGCCGATCATCTCGTCGGGCGAGATGACGTTGCCCTTGGACTTCGACATCTTCGCGCCGTCCTTGATGACCATGCCCTGGGTGAAGAGGCGCTCGGCAGGCTCGCTGTTCTTGATGAGGCCGAGGTCGCGCATCACCTTGGTCCAGAAGCGCGAGTAAATCAGGTGGAGGATGGCGTGCTCGACGCCGCCGATGTACTGGTCGATGGGGAACCAGTAGTCGATCGCGTTCGAGTCGAAGGGCGCCTTGTCGTTCTTCGCGCTGGTGTAGCGGTAGAAGTACCAGCTCGAGTCGACGAAGGTGTCCATGGTGTCGGTCTCGCGACGAGCCGGACCACCGCACTTCGGGCAGGTGGTGTTCAGGAACTCGGGCACGTGCGAGAGCGGCGAACCGTTCTGCTGGGTGATGGCGATGTTCTCGGGCAGCAGGACGGGCAGCTGGTCGTCCGGGACGGGAACGATGCCGTCCTTCTCGCAATAGATTATCGGGATGGGCGTGCCCCAGTAGCGCTGGCGGCTGACGCCCCAATCCTTCAGGCGGAAGGTGACCTTGGCGCGGCCGAAGCCGTGCTCCTCGGCGAAGGCGGCCATCTTGTGCTGCGCCTCCTCGTTGCCGAGGGTGTTGAACTCGCCGGAGTTGATGAGCAGGCTGTCGGCGGGCGTATAGGGAAGCATCGCTTCCTCTTCCTTGCCGGTGGCCGGGTCGGTGATGCGGCGCGGCAGGACGACCACGCGGACCTCGAGATCGTACTTCTTCGCGAACTCGAAATCGCGCTCGTCGTGCGCGGGCACGGACATGATCGCACCGGTGCCGTAGTCGGCCAGGATGTAGTTGCCCACCCAGATCGGCAGACGCTCGTTGTTGAAGGGATTCACCGCGTAGTGGCCGGTGAAGACACCGCGCTTCTCGATCGCGCCGATGTCGCCTTCCTCACGGGCCTTGGCCTGCTGGGCGATGAGCTCCTTCACCTCGGCGTCGAGCTTTTTATCGTCCGCGGCAAACTGCTTCACCAGCGGATGC
The DNA here is from genome assembly GCF_047605705.1 of Silvibacterium sp. Lineage (NCBI taxonomy): Bacteria > Pseudomonadati > Acidobacteriota > Terriglobia > Terriglobales > Acidobacteriaceae > Silvibacterium > Silvibacterium sp. Next base: position 60,987 of record NZ_JASGFD010000013.1, read on the forward strand.
TCGGGCGCGAGCTGCACGCTCGATGCGCCGAAGATCGTATCGATACGGGTGGTGAAGACGGTGATCTTGTCTTTCGTCAGCTTCAGGTCTTCACGAGGCTGCAGAACGCAGTTCCCCTTGCGGTTCTCGTCCTTCGGCGCGCTGGCGCTGTCTTCCACGCCGAACTCGACCTCCGCGCCTTCGCTGCGGCCGATCCAGTTGCGCTGCATGGTGCGCACCTTCTCGGGCCAGCCTTCGAGCTGGTCGAGGCCGTCGAGCAGATCCTGCGCGTAGTTGGTGATGCGGAAGAACCACTGCTCGAGGTCGCGCTGCTCGACGAGCTGGTCTTCATGACGCCAGCAATAGCCGTTGATTACCTGCTCGTTGGCGAGCACGGTGGCGCACTGCGGGCACCAGTTCACCTTGCTCTGCTTGCGATAGGCCAGGCCCTTCTCGTACATGCGCAGGAAGAACCACTGGTTCCAGCGGTAGTAGTCGGGCAGGCAGGTGGTGACTTCGTTCTGCCAGTCGTAGCTCAGGCCGAGGCGCGCCATCTGCTGCTTCATGGCGGCGATGTTCGAGAGCGTCCACTCGCGCGGTGGGGTGTTGTTCTTGATGGCCGCGTTCTCGGCGGGCAGGCCGAAGGCGTCCCAGCCCATCGGGTGCAGGACGTTGTAGCCGTTCATCCACTGGTAGCGGGCCAGCGCGTCGCCGATGGAGTAGTTGCGGACGTGGCCCATGTGCAGCTTGCCCGACGGGTAGGGCAGCATCTCCAGCACGTAGTACTTGGGCTTGCCGCTGGCGGCCGGTTCGACCGCGTAGAGTTCGGTGTCGGCGGCCCAGCGATCCTGCCAGCGTGGTTCGATCTCGGCAGGGTTATAGCGGGCTTCGCGGCTGGTTTCCTCCGCCTGGGGAGCGGTTTCCGGGGTGATTCGGCTATCAGACATGTCAAGTCTGATTGTAAATGGGCGTCAATCGGGGGTCGGGACGATTTGTGAGAAGGTTCCGCCTCTTAAAAAGCAAGGACATTGGCGGCCGGCGCTACTCCGGACAGGGTATCTGGTGGGCGGTTTCGGTCTTTACCTCGTAATCGGCGGGAGGCTGGAAGAGCGCGGGATCGGGGTCGCTGAGCGATAGCAGCGTCGTTTCCCGCGTCGATTTCCCCATCTGCGGATCATCGATGACCTGCTCCAGCAGCAAACCAAGTTTTACGGCGGTCCAGAATTCGATGTGGCTGACCAGAGGCCCGTCGTTTCCGATCGTCCCCGCCGGGATTGTCCGCGTGATGCGGGCGCCTTTCGCTTCCACGCCTTCGATGGTCCTGGTTCCGAGGTCTTCATGCTCTGTAGGAACGGCATTCGCTCTAGGAGCGAGGGTCTGTGTTATGGCAGGCCGCGGTGCTCGCGGTGCGTCATAGACCCAACGCATGTGGCCGGACTCGGTGGCCCAGCACCCATGGTGTTCTTCCTTTCCCGGTCCGCGGATCAGGCTGGCAGTTTTGCTCTCCGAATTCCAGCTCAGATCCGTTCCGGCAGAATCATCCTGGACGCGAAATTCGGTCACCAGTGGCCGGTCCGTCGCTCTTACTACCTGCTGCTCAAGGTAGGTGCGGCCTTGCGCGTCCTTTGCATGTTTTTCGATATTTACGCGAGTGATGGTTACGCCGTTAGAAAGCACCTGCACCTGGGTAGTTTTGAACTCCGCCGTGTAGGGCTGGGGTGGCAGGGAGGGATGGTGGAGGGCGCAATGGCAATCACCGGCAGACGTGGTCGTTGTTCCGCTTCCGATAGCGCTCAGTGTCTGCGCATTCAGGGCGGCAACTCCAGACAGCAACATGGGAACGGCGAACAACAGGCGGCTAAGAGCCATGCGCATAGCGCACCTCCAGAATGGGAGCCCGACAGCGCTCCCATCATAACCCGGCTGCTTCGCGCAGGGCGATCAGGCGGAACGCAGAAGATCCCACCTCTCAGAATCGAGACGTGGGGCACCCGGCCTGCATCCTGCGTACCCCACGCAAGCCAGAACCGGGCTTGCATGGGCCACCGTCGGAATCCTGCGAGGCCCCATCTCGAACCGCGTGAGCTGCGGGGTGCCCCGCGGGTTTAGCTACGCCCTAACCCCTACTCCCTGCATCCTTCTTCTGACACCCTACTTCCCGACCAGCGCCTTCAGCGCTTCGAGGTTCTTGCGGTCGTCCTCCGGCTCGTCGACCGGGGTCTCGGCGATGAAGGCGGCGTGGGAGAAGCGCTTCTCGTTGAGCAGGCGACGGAAGGGTTCGAGGCCCATGGTGCCCTGGCCGATGTTTTCGTGGCGGTCGAGCTTCGAGCCCATGGCGGCCTTGGCGTCGTTCATGTGCCAGACGCGGACGTCTGTAAACCCAATCGTGTTCTCGATGAGGCCCATGGTCTCGGCGTAGCCGCCCTCGCTGACGAGGTCGTAGCCGGCGACGTGGCTGTGGCAGGTATCGAGGCAGGCGCCCACGGGGACGACTTTCTTGAGCCGGGCAATCAGCTCGGCTACCTGCTCGAAGCTGCCGCCGAGCGAAAACTCGGCCCCGGCGGTGTTCTCGATCAGGACGCGGAAGTCGCATTTATCGAAGGTGATGCCGTCCGTGGCCTTGGCGATGGAGTCGGCTGCGAACTCGAGGCCTTCGTCGCGGGTGAGGCCGCGCCAGGAGCCGGGATGGAGGACCAGATACTCGGCGCCAAGGGCCAGAGCGCGCTCAACCTCGCCGCGAAAGGCGACGATGGATTTCTGGCGGACCTCGTCGGACTGGCTGCAGAGATTCACAAGATAACTGGTGTGGATGACCAGCGGCGCGCAGTCGTAGAGCTTGCGGAGCCGGTGCATCTCCTCGCAGTGCGAAGGATCGATGCGCGTGGGCCGCCACATTCGCGGGCTGGATGAGAAAATCTGAAAAGTGTTGGCGCCGATCTCCCGGGCGCGTTCTGCGGCCTTAAAAACGCCGCCGGAGGTGGAGAGGTGGATGCCGATACGACGGGAACTCATCCCTATGAGTGTAAGGTTTTTTCAGATGTAAATTTTTCCGGCGGCTGCGGTGGCCGGTGCAATAGCTGGGAGCGTTCTTTGCTCCGGAGAGACGAAGCATGAAGACTGTAATTACGGCCGCGCGGCTGATTGCCCCGGAAGAGGTTATCGAAAACCCTGTTGTCGTCGTGGAAGACGGCGTGATCGAGAGCATTGCTGCGCGCGGCGCGGCGGCACTGCCCGCCGGGGAGCATGTGGACTTTGCCGGCGCCACACTGGCACCCGGGCTCTTCGACGTGCATATCCACGGCAGCGTGGGGCACGACATCATGGAGGCGACGCCGGAGGCCTTCGGCAGGATCGGCCACTTTCTGGCCGCGCGCGGCGTGACCAGCTACCTGCCGACCACGGTGACCGCGCCGATCGACTGGACGCTGCGTTCGCTCGAGGGGCTGGTGAAGTTCATCGGGTCGACTGAGTACGGCGCGAAGCCGCTCGGCATTCACCTCGAGGGACCATTCCTTTCGCCGCACAAGCGCGGCGCGCATGCGGCTCATCAGCTCGTCGAGCCCTCGGTCGCGATGTTCGACCGCTTCTGGCAGGCAGCCGAAGGCCACATCCGGCTGATGACGATTGCTCCTGAGCTGCCGGGCGCGCTCGAGGTGATCGAGCATGCGACGAAGCTGGGCGTGCGCATCAGCATGGGCCACAGCGACGCGAACTCCGACCAGGCGGCGAAGGGCACGGCCGCGGGCGCGGCTTCGGCGACGCACACCTACAACGCGATGCGCGCCTTCGACCACCGCAATCCGGGCCTCCTGGGCGAGGTGCTCTCGAACGACGGCCTGTATGGCGAGCTGATCTGCGACGGCCTGCATGTGGCGCCGACGGCGGTGAAGATCTACTGGAAGTGCAAGGGCGCGGACAAGGCGATCCTGATCACCGACGCGATGGCCGCCACCGGCATGCCGGACGGCAACTACAAGCTGGGCGAGCTGGATGTTCGCGTGAAGGACGGCGTCTGCCTGATCGGCGAGAACACGCTGGCCGGCAGCACGCTGACGTTGAACCGCGCGGTGAAGAACTTTGCCGAGTTCACCGGCGCGCCGATTGCGGAGGTCGCAAAGCTGGCGAGCCGCAACCCGGCACGCATGGCCGGATTTGCCGACCAGGCAGGCGCGCTGGCCGCAGGCCGCAGCGCGGACTTTGCCGTCATCAATGCGAAGAACGAAGTGGTGGAGACGATCCTGCGCGGACAGGTGCTGGCGAAGGCTTAGTGCTTCCATGTGAAGAGGCCGGCGCGAGCCGGCCTCTTTGTTTGCGGAGGAGTGCCGCTATGGACGATTGCAGGGACTAACGCTCGTCAGACTCTCTCTCTGCTGTTCGATGATTTGCTTGAGCGAGCTCAGAACGGAGTCGAAATCGCCGGAGAGGCAAATCTCCTGGTCTCTTGCAATCCTTCTCGACTCTTCGAAGGCTTCGGCGCTCTGGATGCGGGCTTCTATCCGGCCGACTCGTGAAAATTGCTCCTCGCGATTCGCCAGCGTGTCTAAACCCACTATGAGCATGTTCACGTCTGACGGTCTTTGCGTCAGATCATGGATCGCCTCGGTATGCACCGCGACAACTCCGACTGAGCCGACAGGCAAATCGGCTAGTTCGGACTTCGCAAAGCCGTAGTCTGATCCCGCTTTGACGTAGCGCCACACTGCGTCTGTCTGCGGGCTGGCCACAAATTTGTACTCGTCATTCTCGCCGTCGCGCTTTTGGCGGGTTGTGTACTGCCGTAAGCGGATGGCCGCACCCTGGCGGTTCAGAGCGTCTGCAAGCGTGGTTTTTCCGCTGCCATGGGGTCCCATCAGAAGCACAATCGTTCGCACATGCACCTCTCATCTCACTCTTTGCCTGAACCTTCATCTCGACAGCATTGTCATGCTGCCATGAGCCGAGGGCGTTACCAATGCGTGGAGTCGCGCCAGATATCACTCAAGCGGAAATCGACAGGTACCAATCCAGGTGCGCATCGAGCTGACCAAGACCGGCAGTCATGAGCAAATCACGCCAGTCTTTTTTCCCGAGAGCAATCGCTTTCATCAGTTTTTCCATATTGCCGTTGCTCAGTTTCAGCGCAGCCATTCTGACACGATCGAATCGCACCGGATCATAGATCTCCCGCATGTGAGGTAAGTTATCGGCTAGCTCATGCCGGAGCAGCTCAGAGGCCGCGGGCCGATCCGACTCACGAAATATCTTCTGGATCACAGTGACGACGTTTGCGCTGAGATCAACCATTCACGCCTTCCATGCAACCGGTCTTAAGGAGGGCTTTTGATAAACCCTCTAACGGAACCAATTATCAGGCCGCATTTTTAAGAGGAGATGCCGATCTTTTTGTTTGCGGATAAGAAACGATAAGTGCGTTTCTCCGGACTCGTTTTCTATAAATGCTTCTTGGGTTGCGTACGGTTCTTAGAACCGTACGGTGTACGCAATGGAATAGCCTCGCTCTGTTACCCTGCTATCGCTTGATCGCGATTCCGTCCGCCAGAGAAAACCGGAATGAAGCTACCTCGGATCCTCCCGCTCGCCCTTCTCATTGCTGCCTGCGTCGCAAATGCTCAGCAGGTTGCGCCGCGCTTCGATGTCGTCACCGTGAAACGCAGCGACCCTGCGAAGGAACATCTGGCGCTCTACTGGCGGCGGCCTGACGGGCTCAAGTGGGACGGCGTGACCGTGCGTGGAATGATCGCCAACGCCTTCGGAGTAAGCTCTATCGTCAAAGACCAGATCGAAGGTGGTCCCGATTGGATGGACTCGCGGGCATTCAACATCAACGCCAAAGTCGATGACGAGACCACTGCGCGTTGGAGCAAGATGACGCAGCCGGAAGTTGACGAAGAGCGACGCAGGTTAACGCAGTCGCTGCTTACCGATCGATTCCAATTGAAGTTTCATCATGAGACGCGCGAGATGCCGGCCCTGGTGTTACGCATAGCCAAAGGCGGCTCAAAGCTGCAGATTCCGCGCCCGGAGCACGATCTGGAGGCAGGCACTCCACACAGCCGAATCAATTTCTTTGGTGAAGGCAACATGGAAGGGCATTCCGCGCTGATGAGCAACCTGATAAGGTCCCTCGCGGCCGAGCCCGAGATCGCCGGTCGCCCCGTGGTCGACAAGACTGGCCTTACGGGCGGCTACGACTTCACGCTGCGCTGGACCTCTGACGACCCCGGTTCCAGAGCCGCTGCAACCGATACGAATACACAGTGGCCTTCGCTCTTTACCGCTCTCGAAGAGCAACTCGGCTTGAGGCTCACATCAGAGAAGCAGCCGATTGACGTTATCGTCGTCGACTCGGTCGAAATGCCGAGTGAGAATTAGCAGGCCAGTCAAAGGCCGCAGATTTCAAGTCCTTACCGGAAGCTGGCTCATAAGCGATCGATCTAAGAATCCCCGGAGTCTGTGGGTGATTCTTGACGAACGCCTCATCGCCAATACGCTCATCAAAACCGGAAGGAAATGGGGAGTTGGCTGGTCGTGGCCAATACAAAGCTGCAGCCATGTTCACTGGACTCAATCCCCGCGCCATCCTGCTGCGCAGAGCGCAAGCGTCGCTATGATGGAAGCAGCCGGAACGCGGTGTAGATGCAGGCGCCGCGGTGCATCCCACGAATGCAGGCGCATTCCTGTAGATGTTGCATGGAGGAATCTCTGATGGAATCTCGCTCGAGCCGCAGCTCGTATCCGACTTCGAGTCGTACGAGGCGGCAATTTCTCTCCTCAATGACCATGGCCGCTGGGGCGGCGATGATGGCCGGCACACCTGCGGCGTGGGCTCGCGGCGCCTGGGTCGCGGATGTGTCCGAGTCGCGGGTAGCGAAGATCGTGAAGAAGTCGATCGGCATCGACACGCACAACCACATCGATGTGCCGATGACCGAAGCCGAGCTGCCGGGGGCGGATATCGATCTCTCCGGCGAGCTGAAGAAATCCGGGCTCTCGGCGATCTGCATGACCTTTGCGACCGATTATCAGAAGGGCGATGCCTATGAGCGCTTCAAGGTGGCGATGGGCTGCATGGATCGCCAGCTGGCGCGCAATGGCATGAAGCGCGCACTGACGCCGGAAGATGTGCAGGCAGCGCACAAGAAGGGCCAGCCGACGGTGATCCAGTCGATCGAAGGCGCGCACTTTCTCGAAGGGAAGCTGGAGCGCGTGGAAGAGGCCTATCATCGCGGGCTGCGGCACTTCGGCCTGCTGCATGACAGCGATGCCACGACGCCGCTGGGCGATGTTTACACCAATCCTCCACGCTACGGCGGGATGACGCCCTTCGGGATCGACGTGATCCGCGAATGCAACCGGCTGGGCATGCTCATCGACCTCGCTCATTGCGACATGAAGACGACGCAGGATGCGGTCAAGATCTCGACCAGGCCGCTGGTAATCTCGCACACCGGACCGGACTGGCGGCTGGGCAGCGATCCGCGCATGGCGCAGATGATGAAGCCGCGGCTTATCAGCAAGGAGCAGGCCAAGGTCGTGGCCACCGCAGGCGGGGCGGTGGGCATCTGGCTGCACCTGACCAGCACGCCGCTGGAATATGCGCAGAACCTTCGCGCGATGGCGGATGTCATCGGGATCGATCACGTGATCATCGGTACGGATACGAAGCTGACGCAGCCGATGCAGCATCCCTGGGGTCCACCACCCGGTGGCCCTCCTCCGGGTGGCGCTCCGGGCGGAGATCATCCCGGTGGCCCGCAGGGCGGTTCGCCTCAGGGGCCGCCGCCGGGACCGCAACCGGGACCGCAACCGGGACCGCATTATGGCGAGCGCACCAACCTGGCATGGGAGGGCGAGACGACCGGCTTTTTCTACACCGTGGTGGAGGCGATGCTCAAGACCGGCTTCACGCCGGACGAGATAGAGAAGATTGGCGGCGGAAACTATCTGCGGATCTTCGGCGCGGCCATCGGGGAATAGATAGGGAGTAACGGCGAAGGGTCCGGTGAAAGCCGGGCCCTTTCTTCTTTCCCGGGCGGCTCTTCGCAATCTGCTATAGAGGAGAGGATGCGCGCCTTTCTTTCTCGCCTGCTGTTTCTGGTCTGTAGTGTCCTTTTTGTGATTCCCACGCTGGCGCATGCAGCAGATCCGGCGTGGACGACGCCGATCACGCCTTTCCGCATTGCCGACAATCTCTACTATGTGGGCAGCAAGGATCTCGCCAGCTACCTGGTGGTCACGGTGAAGGGCAACATTCTTATCAATGCGAACCTCGCCTCGTCGCCGCCGCAGATCCGCGCGAGCGTGGAGAAACTCGGCTTTCGCTGGAGCGATACGAAGATTCTGCTGAACAGTCAGGCACACTTCGATCACATGGCTGGCGCAGCCGCGATCGTGCGCGAGACGCATGCGAAGAACATGGTGATGGACGGCGATGTGAGCGTGGTGGAGACTGGCGCGCGCACGGATTTTCTGGCGCCCTCACCGAATGTGCGTAACTATGCCCCGGTGCATGTGGATCGCGTGCTGCATGATGGAGACACGGTGAGCCTGGGCGGCGTGGTCCTCGTCGCGCACAAGACCGCCGGGCACACGCGCGGCTGCACCACGTGGACGATGCGCATGCACATCCCGGGCGAGCCGGCAGGGACATGGCGCAATATCGTCATCGTGGGCGGGACGGGCTTCTGGTCGGAGTTTCATTTCGTTGCTACGCCTGGCCATCCGGTGAGCTATCCCGGCATCGTGGAGGATTTCCAGCACACCTTCGCCACGCTGCACGCGCTGCCCTGCGACGTCTTCCTCGGCGCGCACGGGCAGTACTTCAACATGCTTGCGAAGCTCAAGCACTATCCGAAGGATGGGCCTCGGGTGTTCATCGATCCGCAGGGGTATCAGGACTATGTGGCCGACGCGCAGAAGACGTTCGAGCAGACATTGAGCCAGCAGCAGGCGGCTTCCGGGCGGTGATCTGCCGATCAAGCTATGGCTACATATCGCTTTGCAAGCATTGTCATTCCGACCGGAGCGAGACGGATTTTGTCTCGCACAGCGGAGAAACCTGCTGTTTCAGTTCCTGATATCGACTTAAGCTCCTACACTGCGTTCGCCTGCGGCTCTCTTTGGCCGGAATAACAGGATGTGAAAAAGAGTTTGACGCAGTCGTTAGTTCGCGTCCGGCGTTTCCCAGCTGTCAACGACCAGCTTCTCCACGGTGCCGGTGGTTTTTACCAGCTTGAGGCCCATCTCGGGGACAGTTGCCGTGTACATGTGAAAGACGCTTCGATCCTTAAAGTCTTCCTCGGTAACAACTGTCTTTGAAGTGAAGTTGTAATAGCCCTGGAGGCCGGTCTCATCGATGACCGGGGCTTCTTCTTCTCGAGTGAGCGCGAAGGCCAGTTGATGCATGGTCGCCATGTCGAAGCTCACTACATGTCCGGCGGCCATGCCGAGATCTCCCGTAGGGTAGGACTGGGTAGGGGTGAAGTCGCCGTTATCGCTCTTTGTATAAAGATTGATTTTTGCTGGCTCCAGCTTGAGTGGGCCAGCGCCGCGCTCCAGGAGGTATACGGTGCCGGGTTGTTTTTCCCAGTGATACCTCAGGTGAAACCGTTCAATCAGCAGCGATTGCAGCATGCCGCGTTCCTCCGGGCTGCGGATGCCGAGGTTGGAGTATTCGCCTTCCTGGATCTTGCTTCTCAGATCCGGAGGAGGAACGGCCTCGATGTTGAACCTCTTTTCGGTAATCTTGCTTCCGGTGCCGATAACCTCGTCCCACGGCACGTCGAACGCATCAGCAACCAGCATGCTGAGCGGTTGCGTGTGGATCACCAGTCTCCCGCCCGGATACACGCGCAGCTCGACCGTGTTTATGTGCGAGGTGTCCACCGGCTTCACCGTGGCAACATCGAAGGCCAGCGGCGGGGGCGTTTTCTGTGCAGTGTCCGCCGTCTGCGCGGAGAGCGGCGCGGTGAAGGCAAGGAGCAGCGTCAACGCTGTTGCGGCGAGGCCGTAACGGCCAGAACGGGGAAAATCGAAACGCTCCACTGTGAGCATTTGGCGAGCACCTTGAGCAGCTGGGAGAGATTCCGCGTGCCGGCCTGGGCCCGATACGCAGGTGAGCCCCATGCTGCCAGAGGCCTCAGCCCGGAGTAAAGCAGAAATGGCCGGATGCCCCGCTTCATCTTGCCGGAATTTTTGGCAATAATTGGGGTGTTATGTCCAAGCAGGAATTTCAGACAGAAGTAAGCCAGCTGCTCCAGCTGATCGTCCATTCGCTGTATTCACACCCGGAGATCTTTCTCCGCGAACTGATCTCGAACTCCTCCGATGCGCTCGACAAGCTGCGCCATCTGAGCATCTCCGACGAGAAGTACAAGGCGCTGGTGGGTCATGGCATCGAGTCGCCGCGTATCGACCTCGAACTCGATGAGGCAGCGAAGACGCTCAAGCTCTCCGACACCGGCATCGGCATGAACGAGGAGGATCTCGTCGCCCACCTTGGCACGATCGCGCGCTCGGGTACCAAGAACTTCCTCTCGCAGCTCTCGGGCGACGCGCGCAAGGACTCGAACCTGATCGGCCAGTTCGGCGTGGGTTTCTATTCGGTCTTCATGGTGGCCGACAAGGTCGAGGTCATCTCGCGCAAGGCAGGCGAGGAGAAGAGCTTCAAGTGGACCTCCGACGGCAAGACCGGCTTCGAGCTCGAAGAGGTCTCAGGCGCGGAGGCGCGGCAGAGCGCGGGCACGACCATCCTCATCCACTTCAACGATGAGGGCGCGCAGTACGCCAACGGCTGGCGGCTGCAGGAGATCGTCAAGAAGTACTCGAACCACATCGCTTTCCCCATCTTCCTCACCTATGACAAGAGCGACTGGGATGCGGAGAAGAAGGAATCGGTAAAGACGCGCACCACCGAGCAGGTGAACGCGGCCAGCGCCATGTGGCGGCGCTCGAAGTCCGAGCTCGCCGATGACGACTACAAGGAGTTGTACAAGTCGATCTCCGGCGACTGGGACGATCCGCTGGTTTGGTTCCACACACGCGCCGAGGGCACGCTCGAATACACCACGCTCTTCTACATTCCATCGAAGGCTCCACTCGATCTTTACCAGGCGGATTACAAGGGCGGCGTGAAGCTCTATGTGAAGCGCGTCTTCATCATGGATGATTCGAAAGAGCTGCTGCCGCAGTACCTGCGCTTCGTGCGCGGCATCATCGACTCCGAAGACCTGCCGCTGAATGTTTCGCGCGAGATTCTGCAGCAGAACAAGGTGTTGACCAGCATCAAGACGGCGAGCGTGAAGAAGATTCTCTCCGAACTCAAGCTGATCGCCTCGAACGACAAAGACAAGTACGCGCAGTTCATCGCCGAGTACAACCGGCCGCTGAAGGAAGGCGTCTACGGCGACTTCGCCAACCGCGACACGCTGCTCGACCTTATCCGTGTCAAGTCGACGAAGGCCGAAGGCCTGACCTCGCTGGCCGAGGTGAAGGCGCGCATGGAGTCGGAGCAGAAGGCGCTCTACTACATCACCGGCGGCACGGAGAGCATGCTGCGCAACTCGCCGCTGCTCGAGATCTATAAGAAGAAGGGCATCGAAGTCCTGATTCTCGACGACGAGATCGATGAAATCGTCTTCTCGCAGGTGCCGCAGTATGACGGCACGGATCTGAAGTCGGTGAACAAGTCGTCGGTGTCGGAAGACTTCAAGGACGACGCGACGCCGGAGAAGACTGCCGAAAGGGCCGAAGAGCTGAAGCCGCTGCTCGAGAAGATCAAGGCGACGCTCGGAGAAGCGGTGAAGGACGTCCGCGCATCTTCACGGCTGGCCGACAGCCCGTCCGTGATCGTCTCCGACGAGGACGAGCCCAGCGCGCGCATGCGCCAGATGATGCAGGCCATGGGCCAGAAGGGACTGCCCGAGGTGCAGCCGACGCTCGAGATCAACCCGGATCACGAGATCATCCGCAAGCTGCTCGCCGACCCAAGCAACGGCCGGGTGGAAGACGCGGCGTGGCTGCTCTTCGACCAGGCCCTGCTGCTCGAAGGCGTGCCGCTCAAGGATCCGGCCACGTTCGTGCAGCGCCTGAACCGCGTGCTGAACCAGTCGATCTAAGAGCGAAGACAGCAACAGACAGGAACGCCTCCCATGCGGGAGGCGTTCCTGTCTGGAGAGAGAAAGCGGGACCGAACAAACCCTGTCATACAGGCCGCATCCCTGCTGGATAGGCGCTCTGACGGCGCGTGTCCAGAGTCGAAATACGAATGTGCGGTCTTTTGTCCTGAAACCCAGCCGATCAAAGGAAAATGGAGAGATGAAGAAGCTGAATGCAAAGCTCGTGCCTGCCATGGCTTTGGCCATGATTGCCGGCTCGCTGATGCTGCCGATGGCCGGATGCGGTCACCACCATCACGGACCGCCTCCACCGGATGCGGGACCACACCCCGATCATCCCGACCACCCGAATCATCCGCCCGACCACCCTGGTCCGGGGAGATAAGAGCAGGGAAGATACGAATTCATCGCAAGGCAGCCGGTGGATCGCACTCTATGCGATCGGCCGGCTCGTGATTTATCCGCAGGTGTCGCAGAGGCCATGCACGATGACCTCGTGGCTCACGGCGCGGAAGCCTTCCGGCAGGCGGCTGATCTTCGGCATGCCGCAGCCCTTCAGCTCGAAGAGCTTCCCGCAGGCATCGCAATAGAAGTGATGATGATGCGCCTTGCCCGCGATTTCATAGCGCGACGGCATGCCCGGCAGCCCTACGCTCTGCAGCCAGCCCTCTTCGAGCAGGGAGTTGATGTTGCGGTAGATGGTGGCGAGGCTTACCGACGCGCCCTCTTTCTGCGCCAGCACCTGCACCTCTTCCGGCGTCAGCGGGCGGTCTTCCATCTCAAAAGCCGCGTGGATGGCGGCCTTCTGCTTCGTATTTCGATTCGCTTCCGGCATCGCTCTCGTCTTTGTTCATCATAGAACGTCCTCGATTTGTTAATCTAATAATGCAAATGTATTCTCATTAGCAATAGAGGTGACGCAATGCAGAAACTCCCCGTAACCGTCCTTTCCGGCTTTCTTGGCGCAGGCAAGACTACCGTGCTCAACCACATCCTTCATAACCGCGATGGCAAGCGCGTCGCCGTCATCGTCAACGACATGAGCGAGATCAACATCGACGCACGGATGGTGGAGAACAGCGGCGCAGGCCTCAGCAGGACCGAGGAGAAGCTTGTCGAGATGACCAACGGCTGCATCTGCTGCACGCTGCGCGACGATTTGCTGCAGGAGGTCTCGCGCCTTGCGCACGAGGGGCGCTTCGATTACCTGCTGATCGAATCGACGGGCATCTCCGAGCCGCTGCCGGTTGCGGCCACCTTCACGTTCATGGATGAGAGCGGGCAGTCCCTGTCCGAGGTCGCGACCCTGGATACGCTGGTCACGGTGGTCGACTCCGCAGACTTTCTGAACGATTTTCAATCTGTGGATGACCTTGCAGACCGTCGCCTTGCGCTGGGCGAGGACGACGAGCGTTCGATCTCCGATCTGCTGATCGACCAGGTCGAGTTTGCGAATGTGCTGGTGCTGAACAAGTGCGATCTGGTCACGAGCGAAGAGCTGCATCGCCTCGAAGCGATTCTGAAGCACCTGAACCCGGTGGCGAAGCAGGTGCATTGCACGCGCGGAGAGGTGCCGCTCGATGCGGTCCTCAACACGGGACTCTTTGACATGGATGCCGCGCAGGCTTCGGCTGGCTGGGTTCGCGAGCTGAATGAACAGCACACGCCGGAGACGGAGGAATACGGCATCTCCAGCTTTGTCTACAGCGCACGGCGGCCGTTTCATCCCGAGCGGCTGGAGAAGCTGATGGATGACGGGATTCCGACGGTCCTGCGCGCGAAGGGCTTCCTGTGGCTCGCTTCGCACCATGACGACCTGATCCTCTTCTCGATCGCCGGCAGCACCATTGCAGTGGAGACGCAGGGGAACTGGCTGGCGTCCTACTCTTCCGTCGAACTGGACGAGGAGACGAACGAATATCTCAAGAAGGTATGGGCCGCGCCGTATGGCGACCGGAGGCAGGAGATTGTTTTCATCGGCGCGGGCATGGACCGGGCGGCGGTCGAACAGCGCCTGGAGCGGGCACTCGTCACGAAGGAAGAGCTTGCCGAAGGGCCGCGGAGCTGGCAGCTCTGGCAGGATCCCTTTGAGGGCATGTTCCGCGGTGAGCAGGGTCAGGTGGCGCTTGCTCCCACGCACTGATGCCGCTGCCGGAGAGCTGAGCCGCATCTGTTCGCCGCAGGGTTCGGTCCTCGACGCTCAGGATACGGCGCCACTGAAGTGGCCGCATGCGCTGGCCAGACGCGGCGCACGCCTGCTGGACGCGCAGTGCTGGGCGTGGGGGCAGGACATTCGGCGCGAAGAGGGCAATCTGCTGCTGGAGTATGGCTTCACGCGGCTGCGGGCTCCTGAGGGCTCGGGCGGATGCAGCCAGTACACGCTGGCTCTCGATGAGGAGAGCATCATTCGGATATGGGGCTTCGGTGTCTTTGCCGGAACGCGTGAGGGGGTCTATCTCAATCGTTTCGCCTTTGTGCCCCGAACGGCTCCGCGATGCGATGCCTGGGATGCGTCTCTTCTGGACTCGCAGCCGCGTGCGCTGTCGCTGGAGCATGTGGGGGCGTTTCTGGATTGGGCCGTGCGCTATGAGAGCTGGATTCAGGAGAGACTGGGCGAGCGGTACCGTCCCATGACGCTGAATCGCAGATCCAGCGCAGTCCAGCCGGACCTGATTGCGGGCTGGCGCAGATTTGGCGAGGAGCTGGTGTCCCGGATGGACGCGGCTCCAGTTGAAGCGTGACCGCTTGAGAGAAAGACAGGGCAAAAGAAAACGGGACGCCCTGCGGCGTCCCGTTTCTATTGTTGCTGAAGCGCAGAGGTTATTCGGCTGCGGCTTCCTCGCCCTTGACCGTGACCGGAATGTGGGCGGTGACTTCGCGGTGCAGCTTGACCGGCACGTGGAACTCGCCGACCTGCTTGAGGGGCTCTTCGAGCTGGACCTTGCGGCGGTCGATGTTGAAGCCCTTGGCTTCGAGCTCGTGCGCGATGTCGGCCGAGGTGACCGAACCGAACAGGTGCTCGTTCTCGCCGACCTTGCGGACGAAAACCAGTGACAGGGTGTTGAGCTGGGCGACGAGCGCTTCCGCCTCGCCCTTTTCCTTGGCGGACTTGCGGACGGCCGAGGCCTTCATCTGCTCGATGACAGCCTTGTTGGCGGCAGTCGCCTCCATGGCCAGCTTCTTCGGCAGCAGGTAGTTGCGGCCGTAGCCGTCGGCTACCTTCACCACGTCGCCGCGGTGGCCGAGGTTGTTGACGTCTTCCTTAAGAATGACTTCCATTGCGATCTCCTGCGGCAGGGGCCGGCTTGAGCCGGCCTCACCCGCCTATGACTTATCTCGATATCCGAACCAGTTCTAGTAGCGCGCGGCGAAGGGCAGCAGGGCGATGTTGCGAGCCTGCTTGATCGCACGCGTGAGGCGGCGCTGGTGCGTGGTGCATACGCCGGTCAGGCGGCGGGGCACGATCTTACCGCGCTCGGCCACGAAGCCCTGCAGCAGACGGACGTCGCGATACGGGATCGCGTCGATCTTCTCGGTGCAGAACTTGCAGACCTTCTTGCGGCGGAAAAACTTGCGTCCACCGGGACCGCCAGGGCCGCCGGGGCCACCGGAGCGGGGACCGCCAGTGCGAGGTGCAGGAGCGCCCTGAGTCGGAGCGGAAGCTTCCGGAGCGCGAGGCGTGGTTTCGTCAGCCATGATTTTCTCTATCCTTCTCCGCGGCTATCGGAGGCCGCGATGTAACGTTTGGGTCTTGCTGTGCCGTTCGGGGAACGGCGATCTCAAAAGCGCGATTAGACAGCTGCCGGAGCGGCGGTCTCGGTCGCGGGAGCAACGGGCTCGGCGGCAACAGGCTCAGCGGCAACCACGGGCTGTGCGCTCAGCTTCTTGCGCGAGGCGCGGATGGCCTTGATCTTGTTGAGGCGCTTCTCTTCCTCGTCCATGCGCACGGTGATGAACTTGATCACCTGCTCGGTGACGCGCAGACGGCGCTCGAGCTCGGCCACCAGCTTGCCGTCGGCATCGAGGGTGAGGAGGATGTAGTTGCCCTCGTTGAACTTGCGAACCGTGTAGGCGAGCTTGCGGCGGCCCATCTTCTCGGTCGAACGCAGGTTGCCGCCACCGTTGGTGATCGTCTGCTCAAAGCCGGCGATCAGCTTGTCCACATCCGCGTCCTCGATGTCGGGGCGAACGATAAACATTACTTCATAGAAACGATCCATACTCTGGTTCTCTCTTCCCTGGACTGGCCGCGCGTGGCGCTGTCACTCCGGAGTAATTTTCCGCCGGCTCTCTCTGCCGGCCGGTCTGCGCTCTTCTGCCGACCCGGGCTGCTCTTTCCTACGCCGCGGGAGGGTTGTCCCGGCGGTTGAACTCGTTCATCGCGGCCCTGATTCCACTGGCCGCAAATTTCTCGACGGCCTGCTCTGCCTTATCCAGCACTTCTGCCAGCGTGGCCAGGTCCGCCTTGCGCAGGGGCGAGAGCAGGTAATCCTTGCCCCGCCGGTATGCGCTTTCCGGGCTCTGATCCGGACCGACACCGATCCGGATCCTTGCCCAATCTTCCGTCCGGAGCGTCGCGTTGATCGACTTCGCTCCGTTGTGCCCTGCGGCCGAACCGCCATCCCGAATGCGCATCGCGCCCAGAGGGAGGGCCAGCTCGTCGTACAGCACGATCAGGTCCTGTTGCGGATCGGCGCCGAATTCCTCCACCAGCGCCGCCACCGAGAGACCGCTCAGATTCATGAACGTCTCCGGCTTTGCCAGGATCGTCTCCCGGCCGGCGATTCGAACCTTCGCCGTCAGCGCCTTGCCTCTGCGGTTGGCCACCGTCGCACCATGAGACTCGGCGACGCGATCGATGGCCAGGAACCCTGCGTTATGCGGTGTGAACTGGTATTCGATGCCCGGATTTCCGAGCCCCACCACCAGCAGCACACCCTTGCCGTCCGCCATCTACAGCTACTTCTTGGCCGGAGCCGCGGCAGCCGCCGGAGCGGGCTTGCCCTTCTTCGCCACTTCCGGCTCGGTCGGGGTGCCTTCCGCCGGGGCCGCTTCTTCCTTGATCGCGATGACGTGCGCCACAGTCGCGTCGGCGCCGCTGAGGAACTTCAGCTTGTCGCCGTGCGGCAGGTCGGCCACGCGGATCACGCCGCCGATCTCGAGGTTCGCCACGTCCACATCGATGTGGCTCGGGATATCGGTCGGCAGGCACTCGACTTCGACTTCACGCAGAACCTGGTCGAGGATGCCGCCCTGGGTCTTCACGCCGGCCGGGGTACCGGTCAGCTGCACGGGGACGTGAACACGCATCGGCTTGTCGAGGGCGATCCGCTTCAGGTCGATGTGCAGCAGGGTGCCCTTGATGGGCTCATACTGCCAGTCGACGATCATGGCCTTGGTCTTGGCTGCACCGCTGATCTCCAGATCGAAGATCGAGTTGTGGCCGGCTTCCGACCACAGGATGCGCTGGATCTGCTTGGGGTCGACTTCGACGGCAACCGCCGGCTCCGAGGCGCCATAGACGACTGCGGGAATCTTGCCCGCTACGCGCACGCGGCGTGCCGCATTTTTGTTGAACTTGCCCTCACGGGGCGTCGCTGCTACGAGTTCCTGGCTGATCATTGTCTTTTCCTTTCGGGCACGGTCAGCTTCTAGCTGCTAGCTCTTAGCTTCTAGCTAAAAACTCGCTGATCGAATGCTGTTGCCGCTCCCTTTATGGCCTTGGCTTTTGAGAAAGCCAAAGGCAGATTGTGTTTGAGAACCGCCTCAGGCCTCCAGGCCTGAAATCACTGCTCTCGACGACTTCCAAACTCTCGGCTTCCCTCTTTCAAAGAAAGCCTTAAACCTTAACTTCGCAACCGTCCCAGCTAAAAGCCAGGAGCTGGAAGCTAACAGCTAATTGAACAGCGAGCTGACGCTGGTCTCCATGTGAATGCTCTCGATGGTCGCTGCCAGGAGCCCGGCCACCGAGCGGACCTTGATCTTGCCGGTCTTCCTGGCCTCTTCCGTCAGCGGAATCGAGTCGGTCACCACCAGCTCTTTCAGCTTCGAGTTCGCGATGCGGTCGATGGCTGGGCCCGAAAGCACGGCATGCGAAGCGCATGCATACACCTGAGTTGCGCCCTTGGCGAGCAGCGCGTCCACCGTCTTCACCAGCGTGCCGGCCGTGTCCACGATGTCGTCGAGGATGAGGCAGCTGCGCCCCTCCACGTCGCCGATCACGTGCATCACTTCCGTCACGTTGATGTCGGTACGGCGCTTGTCCACAATGGCCAGCGGCGCACCGATCTTGGTGGCGAAAAACCGGGCGCGCTCGACGCCACCGGCGTCAGGCGATACCACGGTAAGATTGGGCAGGTTCAGCTCCCGGAAGTAGCCAACCATCACGGGGCTGGCGAACATGTGATCGACCGGGATGTTGAAAAAGCCCTGAATCTGAGCCGCGTGCAGGTCCATGAACAGCGCGCGGTTGGCTCCGGCGGTGGTCAGCAGATCGGCCACCAGCTTCGAGCTGATTGCCACGCGCGGACGGTCCTTACGGTCCTGCCGGGCGTAGCCGTAGTACGGGACGACCACGGTAATGCGGCCGGCCGATGCGCGCTTTAGCGCGTCGATCATAATCAGCAGCTCCACCAGATGCTGATCGACTGGGTTGCAGGTCGGCTGCACGACGAACACGTCGGCGCCGCGAACGTTCTCAAGCAGCTGGAAGTAGACTTCGCCATCGGCAAAGCGCTGCATCTTCGTCTCGCCCAGCGTCACGCCGATCGTCTTGCAGATCTCGGTCGCCAGCTCCCGGTTCGCCGAACCGGAGAAGATCTTGAAGCGCTTGTCGTCGCTGTAGCTCTTGCCGCGCTTCTTTTCGACCGGCTTCTTCGCGCCGTCGAGTTCCGCTGCCTGTACCGCTTCTGCTTCCAATACCGTTTCGTTCTTCACAAGATTCTCCCGGGCTGGTTTGCCCTGGTTGTCCTGCATGGTGGTTTCTGGCGATGTCCTGCCAGGGCTGCTGCCTCCCGGCGGGTAACGCCGAAAGGGGGAAAGCTGGCTGGGCGACTAGGATTCGAACCTAGACAAAGTGCTCCAAAGGCACTTGACCTACCATTAGTCGATCGCCCAGTAAAAAACCTGGATACTACACATCAACGAAAAATCCGTTGATCTACTTCACCCGCATGCTGCCCCAGTAGCGTTCCCGCGGGAGGGTTCTGGTCAGCAGGGATCGTATGCCCTGTGCCTCCAGCCGCGCGACTGCTGCCTCGGCCGCCTCGGCGGTGCGGTACAGGCCGAAAAGGGCCGAACCGGAACCGGAGAGACAGGCGTAGATCGCCGCATGCCCCGTCGTGTCCGAAACAGACCTGTCCGAGCCTTCTAAAACGCGCTTGATTTGTCCGAGCTGGGGATATCGCGGAAAGACAACTTCTTCGAAGTCGTTTTCAATCCCGGTTCGGACAAGCGCGAGAAGCGGATTCGATTCTTCTACAGATTCTGCAGAATGCTTCGATCTCTCGGCCAGGCCCCCCGCATTGCGGAAGACACCGGAGGAGTGCGGCTCGCTCATGGCAGAAGCGAGAGCCTTACTCAACTCACTAAGTTTATCGGAGGATGAGGCCGGGGTCAATGCAGCAGTTCGTTCAAGATGCAGCTTATCCCAGTCCCGGAAGGCCTCCGGCGTCGAGACGCCGATCTCGGGCAGGGCCACGACGCAATGCGTCGACTCGAAATCCGGCAGGGGATAGACCTCTTCGCCTCGGCTGACGCCGAGCACCGCTCCGCCAATGAGAAAGAGCGGCACGTCCGAACCCACGGCCGCGCCCACCTCCAGCCGCTGCGCGCCGGAAAGCGGAGCAACGCCATGCTTCGCCAGCTCGATTTCGAGCGCCAGGGCCGCTGCCACGGCATTGGCCGAGCCCGCACCCATGCCGCCCTGCACCGGGAGGCGCTTCTCTATATGGATGGAGACCGTCGCTGTGACTCCCATCGCCGTCAGCGTCCGCTCGACTGCCTTCCAGGCCGTGTTCCGGTGGTCGCAGGGGACGCGCTCGTCGTTGCAGGCGAGGGAAATGGCCGTCACCGAGGCGGGGTGAGCCTCGACCGTCACCAGGTCATGCGCCTCAAGTGTTTGATAACACGTGGTCAGGCCGTGAAAGCCATCCGGACGCGTGGGCCCGATCGCCAAACCCAGGTTGATCTTCGAATACGAGCGCAGAACGGTCGACATACCTCATACAGGATAGCGGCTGAGAGCTGTCTCCGCGTTCAGGAGCGCAGCAGCGCGAAGCCGAGGCTGAGCACTGCGCGCCAGCTTTGGGGCTTCCAAAGATCCATGCCGGCGGAGAGCCGCGAAAGCCGGACGAGATTTTGCGGCGGAAAATCGGCAGGCAGCTTCGCCATGAGCTGCGCAGCCCGGTCGCGGTTGGCCGGGGATTTGTCTCGTTGAGCGCGCTGCAGCAATCCCGGCAGCTGGCTCAGGGTGGGATCCGGGCAATAGGCCGGTGTGCCGGGCTGCTGGCGCCAGGACTCGGCGAGCGGCCCGGCATCCAGGGCGTCGAAGCCGATCTCGTCGATCAGGGCGATGACCCTCCGCTTCGCGGTGGCGTCGTCTCCCGAGATGGGCAGGGCGATGCGGTGTTTCGAGCCTCGCGGGAGACCCTTGCGAAGCAGGCTGTCGGCAACGATGTTGTTGAACACCTTGAGGACGGGGCGGCCCAGGAGGCTTGCGACCCATTCGCTCTCGATCATCCCTTTGTCGATCGCGGCAATGCGGCCATCGCGCAGCGGGTAGTAGTTGCCGGTGTCGAGGATGGGAGAGGTCGCCGGCAGGCCATCGAGAAACTCTTTCGGAAGGAGCGGCACGCTCTTCATGGGGATGGCGATGATGAGCAGATCGACGCCGCGAGCCATGTCAGAGAGGGCTACCGGCATTGCGCCGGTCGCGTGGGCGAGAGCGGAGAGGGTCTCCGGACTGCGTGAATTGGCGATGAGCACGGTGTGCTGCCGTTCGCGAAAGTGCCGGGCGAGTGCCGATCCAATGTTGCCCGCTCCTACGATGCCGATCTTCATGCTTTCTCCTTATGTGAATGCAACGATCGTTTCCCTTTTGAGGTAGATGGGGAAACGATCGTTGTAGATTCAGGAAAACTGTTTATGCTCGAAAGAGTGGCAGCAGGGTTTCGATGGCGAAGGCAGCGGAGAAACAGACATCCCGGGCGGTGATGATGGCCGGAAAGGAGCGCGCCATTGTGATGGCGGCGCACGATCTTTTCCTGCGCGAAGGCTTTGCCGGGACTTCGATGGACACGATTGCGCGGTCGGCGGGCGTTTCGGTGAAGACGATCTACAGCCACTTTGCCAATAAGGATGAGCTTTTCAGCAAGGTGATGCTCGCGGCCTGCAGGGATGGCCTGCTCTCCGGCGAGTTGCCCCCGGATACGGTTCTGGCGGAGCGCTTCGGCTGGTTTCGCGAAACGACGCAGCATGGGCTGATGGAGGCCGGGCGAGAGTACTTGTCCCACCTGCTCTCGGAGGAACAGGTAGCGCTGTATCGCGCGGTGACGCGGGACGCGGGACGCTTTCCCGAACTGGGGCGGCAATACCAGAAGAACTTTGCGCGAGGCCGGACCGGAATCCTGATTGCCTACCTGGCAGGCATTGCGCGGGAAAAAGGCTGGACGGCGCGGGATATCGCGCAGGATGCGGCTCTTTACGAGTCCCTGCTACGGGCGGGTCTGTTCGAAGAGGTTCTGCATGGGCTGCGGCCGGGCAATGCGGAGGAGATCGAGCGGCAGGCGCAGGCCGCCTCGAAGACGATGTGGGGGCTGTTTACGGGGGAGTGTCTGTAACTGCGTGAGCAGCAGCTACGCATGATCGGCAATTCTGCATGTCTGCTTCTGGCAGGATTTTTCCTAAAAGAAAGCTAGTCATTCCTCCCGGAGCGAGGGGCAGTTCCGTCTCAGGCGATAAACAAAGGCAGTTCACCAAAGAGGACGCGAGAACACAGAGTCATTCAACCTCTCGAGAGAAGCTCGCACAAACACTGGCATCCCTTCAGCGCCAAGACGCAAAGCGCGCCAAGTCACGCAATAGACGACGCCTGCGCCGTCTCTTCAGCTGAAGCCTGATGCCCACCCATGACATGCGGTTGGTCATGGGTGGGTCTCACACGCACTCTGAACCGCGGCCAAACGGGAGCGCGCGACCGAAGGCGAGTCGCCCTGCGTGCAGTTAGCTAAAAGCTAGAGGCTGGAAGCTAAAAGCTATATCCTCACCCTCAAGATGAAGCGACCCCACGCCGCCCTGCTCTCTGTGCTCCTCGCTAGCGCCACGCCCTGTCTGCTGCATGCACAGGATGCTGCTCCGGACGATTCGCGGAACCATCCGGCCGTCTCTGCGGAGCAGCTCGCTACCGAGCAGCCGGTGCGGACGAAACATGCCATGGTCGTCAGCATCCACCACGACGCCACTGACGCGGGCGTTGAAATTCTCCGCGAAGGCGGCAACGCCGTCGATGCCGCCGTGGCCACCGAGTTCGCCCTCGCCGTCGTTCATCCCGCGGCCGGGAATCTTGGCGGCGGCGGCTTCATGCTCATCCATTTCGCCACCGGCAAGAACACCTTCCTCGATTACCGCGAGCGCGCTCCGCAGGCTGCCAGCGAGAACATGTATCTCGACAAGCAGGGGAATATCATTCCCGACGCGAGTATCACCGGCTACAAGGCTATCGGCGTGCCCGGCTCGGTTGCCGGCATGGTCTATGCCGAGAAGAAGTACGGCAAGCTCACGCTCGACCAGGTAATGGCCCCGGCTATCCGTCTCGCTACCGATGGCTTCGTCCTCTCGACCGAGGAGGCGGCCGAGTACCACGACAAGACGCTCACCCAGTTCCCCGAGTCGAAGCGTATCTTCCAGCGCAACGGCAACTTCTACCAGCCGGGCGAATTCTTCCGCCAGCCCGACCTCGCGAAGACCCTGCACGCCATCGCTGCCGATCCTGACAGCTTTTACCACGGCGCCATCGCGAAGAAGCTGGCCGAGGATGTCCAGAAGGGTGGCGGCCTCATCACCACGGAGGACCTGTCCCGCTACACGGTGAAGGAGCGGGAGCCGGTCACGGGCACGTATCACGATCTGACCGTGGTGAGCGCGCCGCCGCCGTCTTCCGGGGGCATCGTCCTGCTCGAGGCGCTCAATATCCTCGAGGGCTACAACCTCGCGCGCTGGAAGGACCGCACGCCCGAGGAGATGCACCTCATTGTCGAGGCCTATCGGCGCGCCTATATGGACCGCTCCGACTACCTCGGCGACCCGGATTACGTGAAGATTCCGCTCGACCAGCTGGCCAGCAAGGACTACGCCGCAGCCTGGCGCAAGAGCATTGCGCAGGACCAGGCCACGCCCTCGGCCGATCTCAAACGGCCCGCCGGTTTTCTGCCTTCTCCGCCGACCATGTCCGAGATCCGCCACGAGTCGACGCAGACCACGCACTTCTCCGTGATGGATGCGGATGGCAATGCGGTTGCCGTGACCACCACGCTCAACAACGGCTTCGGTTCGGCGGTCACGGCCGAAGGCCTCGGCTTCCTGCTGAACGACGAGATGGACGACTTCGCCTCGAAGCAGGGCGTGCCCAACATGTATGGCCTGATCCAGGGGCCGGCGAATGCGATTGAGCCGGGCAAGAGACCGCTCTCCGCGATGACCCCGACGATCGTGCTGGATAAGCAGGGCAAGGTGCGGATGGTTCTCGGTTCGCCGGGCGGCGGCCGCATCATCACCACGGTGGCGAATATCCTGCTGAGCACGGTCGACGAAGGACTGAACATCCAGCAGGCTGTCGACGCCCCGCGCTTCCACCACCAGTATTTGCCCGACACGCTCTATCTCGAGCCCGGCTTCTCCGACCAGGCCATCGAAGGCCTCCGCGCCATGGGCTACCAGCTCAAAATCGGAGGCCACTGGAGTGACGCCGAGTGCGTCGCCGTCGATCCCACGACCGGAGAGCTCGAAGGCGGCCACGACAACCGGCACACGTTTGGGAAAGCTGCAGGGTATTGAGGGACCAGAGGACGTAACGCGCAGTGGCGCGAAAAAGGGTGGCCCATCCACGCAAAGGAAGCTCGGGTGGGCCACCCGACGGGCCGTCTCCGATGCACTACACTGGCCTCGCTGACGAGGAGTATTGGATGGCTATTCCGAATATGCCTCGCAAGGCGTGGCTGGAAGTCGCGCTGATGCTCGTGGCGCTTGTCACGGCTCTCGCCCTTTCGCTTTATCTGTGGTCCACCGGCGGCCATATTGTCGCTATCGCGCCGTTAACGCTCTTTACCTGCGTTATGACTCTCTATACGGCGCACCGGCGGAATAATCGGAAGATATAGCCGGGTGCCCCCATCCAAGCTTCGCTTGGGTGGGAAGACACAAATCCTGAGGAGGAAGCGATGAAACAAGGCAGAACCAGAATTCTTGTGATCGGTTCACTTCTCCTGGCAGGCACGCTTGCTGCTCAAACCACCGTAAGCGATGACGACTGGATCGAATATGATCGCCGCCTTGCAGAACACGCTCATCTCTCGATCCCAGCTTCCGGGCTGATTCCAGATCAGGCAACGGCCGCCGCCGTCGCGGCCGCAATCGCAGTACCGATCTGGGGAAAGGACGTCGTATCAGCAGAATTGCCGCTTAAGGCGCGTCTGAAAGGGAATGTATGGACCGTGATCGGAGACCCTCATTTGCATGGAGGCGAGACTGGAGGCGAACTCATCATCCAGCTCGATCGAAGGACTGGAGCAGTGCTTTCCTTCCTTCACACGCAGTGACACTGGGGCTCAACCTATGGCAAGAAATCCATTCCAACCATGAATGTCTTGCATCACGGACACGCGCCACACATAGCGGTCCGGACCTCCCGCCCATGCGAAGCTTGAACGGGGCACCCACATTCCCTCCTCTACAGACAAAGCCGGTCATTCCGGCCGAAGCAGCAGAACCCGCCGTCCCGCTCACCCGCATACAACCCTGAACCCGCGACCAAAGGGAGCGCGTGCCGAAGGCGGAAGGCCTGGACGGCCAGTCCCGGTTAACATGGAGAGGAAATGCTTCTTGCTCCGGGTACATCCGCTGTCGGTGCGATTGTCGGTCTCTTTGCCGTGATGCTTTGGCGTCTGCGTGAGGGCAGCCGGCCTGTTACGCAGAAAACCATCCTCATCCCGCCCATGGGCATGGCCACTGGTTTCTGCATGTTTCTTGCACCGCCCTTCCGGGTGCCCATCCTCTGGGGAGCTGCTGCTTTCCTCATTGGCGCGGTGCTGCTTTCCCTGCCGCTGATCCACACCTCAAAGCTGGTGCGCGACGGGGACCGGGTCCTGATGCACCGTTCGAAGTTCTTCTTTGCGGTGGTGCTGGCGCTGGCTGCGATCCGCTACTTCGCGCGAGATTACATCGGCCACATCATCTCGCTCCAGCAGACGGCGGCACTGTTCTTCATCCTCGCCTTTGGCATGATCCTGGTATGGCGCGGGACCATGTACATCGAATACAGGCGGCTCGTGCGGAGTTAGCGAAAGCCTGCTTCTTCTGTCGGAATAAGTATTTCGAAGAGCCGGCAAACCGCGGGTTCCTTCACTTCGCGGGGCGAGGAAGCTGTCCCGCTCCGGTCGGAATGACAGGGTATTGGGTAAACGGCCAACGCCCACGTCTCGCATTTAGGCGAGAACAAACAAAAGCGCGCACTCTTCCTGCGAAGAGTGCGCGCTTTTGTTTGTTCCGAACGAGTCTTACTTCGCCAGCGCCCTGTCTTTCACATCGAAGACAGGATTCTTCGGAGCCGCCAGCAGGCCGAGCAGCGTCAGTACGGCCGAGGCCGCGAGGTAGTAGCCCACGTAGGGCAGGCCATAGCTCTTCGCCAGCCAGGTTGCGATATACGGAGCGAGCGACGCGCCCAGAATTCCGGCAAAGCTGAATGCCAGCGAGCTGCCGGTGTAGCGCGTTTCCGTGGGGAAGAGCTCGGAGACGACCGTGCCCAGCGGTCCATAGGTGATACCCATCAGCGCGAGGCCGATCACCATCATCAGCGTTGCGCCGCCCACGCCTGCGGAGAACAGCGGCGCCAGCACCAGGCCGAAGATCGCAATCAGCACCGTCACGCCGATCATCACCGCCTTGCGTCCCTTCTCGGCCATCAGCGCCGAGATCGGAATCGTGATCGCGAAGAAGAGCGTGGCGAAGAGCTGCATCAGCAGGAACCGCTCGCGCGCGATATGCAGCGCCGTGGTGCCCCAGGAGAGCGCGAAGACCGTCATCAGGTAAAAGAGCACGAAGGTTGCGAGGCAGATGAAGATGCCGGAGACCAGCGCGCGAATCTGCCGCCCGAAGACCTGCTTCATGGGGAAGCCCACGACGTGCGAGTGCTCGGACATCTCCTGGAAGGCGGGCGTCTCGGTGATGGTGAGGCGCACGTAGAGGCCGAGCACGACCAGCGTCGCGGAGAGCAGGAAGGGCAGACGCCATCCCCACGCGAGAAACTGCGCGTTCGTCATCTGGTGCGAGAGCAGGAAGAACATGCCGCCGGAGAGCAGGAAGCCGAGCGGCGCGCCCAGCTGCGGGAACATGCCATAGAGGGCGCGGCGATTCGGCGGAGCGTTCTCGACCGCGAGCAGCACGGCTCCGCCCCACTCCCCGCCGAGTCCGATGCCCTGCCCGAAGCGGCACAGCGTCAACAGCGCCGGAGCGAGCACGCCGATCTTCTGATAGCCCGGCAGCAGGCCGATGATGAACGTCGAGAGGCCCATCGTCGTCAGTGCCAGCACCAGCGTCTTTTTGCGGCCAAGCTTGTCGCCGAAGTGGCCGAAGAGTCCCGATCCGATGGGACGCGCCACGAAGGCGACGGCAAAGGTCGCAAGCGAAGCGAGGACAGCGGAGCTCGCATCTCCCGGCTTGAAGAACAGCCTGGGGAAGACCAGGACCGCAGCCGTGGCATAGATGTAGAAATCGAAAAACTCGATCGTCGTGCCGATGAGGCTCGCGAACAAAACCTGTGCTGGACTGTTTTTGCGTGCTGGCATTTTTCGTCATTGTACCCATCGACGGGCGCGGAGGCAGCATCCTGCCTGCGTGGACGCCCTTCGGTGGACGCAATGCCGCGATGCTGTTCTCATGGCAGATGCTCGATAAACCCCACGCTGAGGTCCCTCATGCGAGCGCTGGCCGCGACGCTCTTCCTGCTTTGCACTTCTTTGTTTTCTCTTGCACAGTCCGCTTCTTTCCCAGGCGCTGAAGGTATCCTTCACACCATTGAAAACGCCCGCGCGGCCAGTCAGGACGAGGCTCTCACGCTTACACGCATCGATCGCACGAAGCCGATCACGCTCACCTTTGCGCACAGCCAGAGTGTAGGCGTGGAGCGCGATCACGATGCCTGGTGGGTGCTGCCGCTCGGCGCTGCCGGTGCGGACATTACGGTGAACTCTGCGTTGTGGGTGCTGCCGGAGGGTGCGGCCTCGCACGATGCTTCCTGGTACATCGAGCTGCATGGGAGTGCAGCCAATGCGGCTCTGACGCAGGACGGGCTGAGTGTGCATCTCGAGGCCGATGACATCACGCTGCATCGCTCCGAGGCGCGTCCGCACAGCGACGTCTTTGGCCACACCTTCGCCATCGATATGAAAGACGGGCGTGAACTGGAGAATACGCTGGCCACCTTCTACTGGGGCACCATGCTGCCTTCCGTGGTCGAGCGCACATTGGCAGCGAAGTTCCCCTACAGCAACGGATATGTGCTCAGTACGCTCGAGACCAGCAAATACGCGGGCTCGTATCCTGCGGTCGACCACGAATTTCAGATATGGGGCCGTCTTGCCTTTGGCTCGCCGCTCGAACTCGATCTGGTGCGGCGCATGATCGAATTGCAGTTTCAGCTCATGGATGACGACCCCGAGCATCTCTCCCGAGCGCCCACCTCCGTGCAGCCCGATGGCCGGCGGGAGTATCACATCCGCCGCGACAGCGAAGATCATCGCGAAAACGCAGGCATGTTCCCGGTCACCGGCAACATCGAAGTTCTGCAGGAGTCATGGCGCTGGTATGAGGCGACGAAGGATCGCGCGTGGCTCGCGGCGCATATCGGAAACCTCGAGCGCGCGGCGGAATGGGTGCTCGCCAACACCGATCAGTATGGGCGTGTCTGGTCCGATGTTTACTACGAGGACCAAGTCATCAAGGATGGCCGTGAGACGCAGGCGCAGGCCTTCGCCGCGCACGCATTTGCGCTGCTGGCCCGCATGGAAGAGCTGCTGGGACGCACCGCACAGGCCGCGTCGTACCAGGCATCGTCTGCGAAGATGGCGAAGGCGCTTGTGGCGCCGCTGCCGCTCGGTTTCTGGGATGAGGCGAATCATCGCTTCGTCGACTGGGTCGATCGCAACGGCCAGGTGCACGATCATGTGCATCTGCTGGCCAACACGCTGCCGGTCACGCTGGACTTTGCCACGGCGGAACAGCGGGATGCGGTGCAGAAGCTCATCGCAGCGAACAGCGCCGAGTTCGAACGCTTTCCCAGCTTTCTCTCCGCGCATATCGATGCCTATACGCCCTCGGAGATCGGCATTGCCGGCCCTTACGACCTGAGCGCCACGGGCCGCTACTGGTACTGGGACGCGGCCTATCGCGCCTCGCAGCACCAAAACGCGCTGCTGCTCACACAGCTGAAGACCGTTGCAGCGGAAGCGGCAAAGAGCAAGGGCTTCATGGGCGAGCGCTATGACATGGACCATGTGTATTACGTGGACGGCAAGAATGCGCATGGAGCCGGGCAATACTACGAGTATCCGAATGTCTTCACGGCTGTGCTGATCTCGCAGTACCTGGGGCTGTCGGCAGGCAATGACAGTGACGTGCTCGTCGCTCCGCATCTCGCGGACTATGGCAGCGTGGAGTTTCGCATTCCGGCATACGATCTTAGCTACCGCTGGGATCAATCCGGTTTCACGCTCACAAATCTGTCGGAGAAGCCGCGCCGCTTCGCAGTCGATCTTTCCGCACTCACGGATGGGCATGAGCTGTATCGGCTTGAGGGTGATGCGGGCCGAGGTCAGAGCGGGGAACGCACAGTTATCACGCTTGCTCCCAAGCAGCAGGCGCGCTGGATTCGCAAACGCTAATTAGTCTGCCGTTCGTTGCGGGCCGTTTCGATTGTTCTTACTTGTGATCCTCGGTTGTGTGCGAGAGTTCCACCTGTTCGAGCACCTGCTGCAGGTCGCTGTGCAGCGTGGAGATCACGGCGTGCAGGTCGTGCAGCATGGCTTCGCGATTCGCGAGCTCGTCGTCGGAGAGCCTCATGCTCGAGGTGCGGTCGGCGACCAGCGCCGGCACCGACGTTCCGCCCTGCTTCGACTTCTCCTGCAAACGTCCGAGGCGCTGCCAGGCTTCGGTGAGGGCTTCGGTGGTGGAGCGGCCGTCCGCACGCGGCGTGTTGAGATAGGTCACGACGATGGGCGGATAGCGGCTCTCGGCATTCGGCGTCTGCCCGAGGATCTGCGCGAGCATGTTGTAGGGCGAGTCGATGGCCTGCCTGCCTCCGCCGGATTTGAGCTGCACGCCGGTGAGGATCAGCGAGCTTCCGCCCGCCGCGGCCTGCAGTGCGACACCCGCGTGATTGAGATTGTTCGTCAGCTGCATCGCCGCGCCAGCCGCGCCCAGAGCGCCGCTGGTGGCGAAGGTGATCAGGTTCAGCGCATTCGACTCTTTCTGGTTGCGCTGTTCGAGCAGGTAGCGCTTCTCGCTCACGTAGGAGGCTTCGTTGTCGATGTGCGCCACCACGGCATCGGATTCGAAATCCGCGGCCAGGATGCGTTCGAGCAGTTGCTGGCGCAGGTTGAGCGCGTCCAGCGAGCCGCCTTGTCCGGACTGCTGCAGCGCTTTGAGCCGGCTAAGCAGGGGCGTGATGCCGAGTGCCTGTTCCAATGCTGGCGAGAGCGCCGGCTGTGTGGCGTCCTGTGTCGTGGTTGCCGACACAGACGCAGATAGAGACTGTGCCGACGCAGGCAGCACACAGAGCGGGACACAGAACAGGACGGATAGAAATCGCCGGCAGATACGCATAGGGATGCCTGTTCAGATGCGGGTAGCTTCGGGATGGTAAGCTTCGCTTTCGGCTGTGATTGAGGAGACGGTATGCGATTTGCCCGCAATCCATGGGCGTTTGCCTGGATGTTCCTGGTCTTGTCATCTTTCCCGGCAGCAGGGCAGGGAACAGTCCCGCCATCACCGCCTGCTTCTACCGGCGCGCCTGTACACATCACTGCGGATCTCGCGACGCCCATCGGCCCTTATAGGCCTATCTACAGCTGGTTCGGGTATGACGAGAGCAACTACTCCACCATGCGCGACGGCCGGAAGCTGCTTGGCGAGCTGCATGACCTGAGCCCGGTGCCGGTGTATATCCGCGCGCACCATCTGCTCACATCCGGAGACGGTGTTCCGGAGCTCAAGTGGAGCTCGACCAATGTCTATCGCGAAGACGCGAGCGGCAAACCCATCTATGATTTCGCCATCCTCGACGGCATCTTCGATGCATACAAGGCCGCGGGTGTGCGGCCCATGGTCGAGCTTGGATTCATGCCGAAGGATCTTGCCGCATCGCTGCCCGATCGCAAGGAGTACCAGGTTCACTATCCGCAGAGCACCATCTCCGGTGCCTCGAACAATCCTCCCAAGGACTACGCGAAGTGGCGGGAGCTGGTGCGTGTCGTGGTGGCGCATCTCGTAGAGCGTTACGGGCGCGATACGGTGCGGCAATGGTACTTCGAAGTGTGGAACGAGCCGGATATCGACTACTGGCACGCCTCCCCCGAGGATTACTGGAAGCTCTACGATTATGCGGTCGCCGGCGTGCGTGCCGCGCTCCCGGAAGCGCGTGTCGGGGGCCCGGCGAGTACCAGTCCACGCAGCGAGAAGGCCAATGCATTCCTGAAAGACTTTCTCACGCACGCTGCAACCGGAAAGAGCGCGGCGACCGGTGGGACGGTTCCGCTGGACTTCATCTCGTTTCATGTAAAGGGCCAGCCGCAGATTGAGAACGGGCGGGTCCAGATGGGACTGGACAGGGAGCTGAAAGACGTCGATCACGGATTCGCGACCGTGGCCTCGTTCACGAAATTTCACGACCTGCCCATCATCCTGAGCGAGGCCGATCCTGAGGGCTGCGCCGCCTGCTCGAGCAAGGTGAACCCGGCCAACGACTACAGAAACGGCACGCTGTATCCCGCATATACCGCGGCGGCTTACAAGGCGCTCTTCGCGCTTGCGGACGAGCATCATGTGAATCTGCTCGCGATGCTGAGCTGGTCCTTCGAGTTCGAGAACAGGGATTACTTTGAAGGTTTCCGTTCGCTTGCGACGAACGGGATTGATGAGCCGATCCTGAATTTTTTCCGCATGGCGGCGCTGATGAAGGCTGAACGTGTGAGTGTGCGGAGTGACGGTGCGATTCCGCTGGATCAGCTTGTCGCGAGTGGAGCAGGCGTGGTCTCCGATATCGATGGCATGGCGACGAAGGGCGCGAATGGTGCCAGCATCCTGCTGTGGAACTATCGCGATGCGGAGGCGCAGGCGGCATCGGCGCCCGTCACACTGGCGATCTCCGGTATGCCCGCTACGGCAAAGCGGGTACTGGTGAAGCAGTACCGCATCGATACGAACCACAGCAACGCTTACACGGTGTGGAAGGCGATGGGATCGCCGCAACATCCTACTTCAGAGCAGTACGCGCAGCTGCTCGATCGCGAGGGGCTGGAGCTGATTGGATCGCCTGCGTGGCAGGACGTGAAGGATGGGCAGATCGAGGTGAAGACCGAGCTGCCGGGTGAGTCGATCGCGTTGTTGCAGGTGAGCTGGTAGAGGAAAAGCCCACTCTTCCGGAGTGGGCTTTCTGCTTAGACTGCCGGCGTCAGCGCCAGCTGCCGGGCACGCCACAGAGCTCCACGGATGGCGTCGGAAACCTCGTTCGCGATGGGAGCGGTGGGCAGTTCTTTGCGGATGGTTGCGATCACGCTCTCGCGCACCGGAAGAATGTGCTCGAAGATGCTGCCGATGAAGGCGATGCCGGGTTCCTTTGCATAAGGCTCCTGCGCGCGCACGCAGCGGTGCGCCTCGAGGGCATCCTCGCCGAGCAGGCGTCCGCCTTCGGCGAGCACGGAGGCAGCGACGCGGTCGCCTTCCTTGGCGCAGGCCAGTACAACAGGAGCGAGCTTGGAGAAGTCCGGGGGAGGCGTGGCGTTGGCGATGTTCACCACGTCGCCCACCGTCTCGGCCTTCCAGAAATCGCGCACGCGGGTGAGCAGCAGAGTCGGCTCGCCGAAGTCGAGGGCGTGAAAGGCAGCGCGCAGTGCCTGATGACCGATCCAGTGGCCCGAGCCCTGGTCGCCGAGGGCCGGTCCCCAGCCGCCGACGTGGATCAGTTCGCCGGTGGAGGTGCGTCCGAGGGTGTTCGAGCCGGTGCCGGCGATCACCAGCACGCCCGCCTGGCCGGGGAAGACGCCGTCGAGGGCGACTTCTTCATCGCCGACAATGGTGACCTCGCCGCCCGCATGGGGCGTGAGGATATCGCGCATCCACTGCTGGGTCTGCGGCAGGCGTACGCCCGCGGTGCCAATGCAGGAGGCGGTGACCTGGCGGAGATCGACGCCGGATTGCGCGGCGATTTCAGCCAGCAGGGAGCGCATGTTTTCGGCCGCTTCCTCGAAGCTCACGCGGAGGGGCTTGATGCTGCCGCCGGTCAGGCGGAGGATCTCGCGGTTGTCATCGCCCAGAGCGCAGGTGGTCTTGGTGCCGCCTGCATCGAATCCCAGAAAAAACGCCATGATTACTGCTTTACCTCATCGTTCGAAACTACGTTGCTCTTGAGAGCTCCCGAGAGCACATTGGGGCTGCCGTCGATGGGCGGATTCTCGAGGCCGAGGATCGCCGTCACGAAGGGAAACACGTTAATGTTCTCAAATGGCTTGAGGGCAACGCCAGCGCGGATGTCCGGGCCGGCGGCAAAGAAGACGGCGCGCATCTCGGGAATCCCGGCGGGATCGTAGCCGTGTGAGCCGGTCAGCACCGGCCGTTCGGTCTGCCCGGGTTGAAGATGCGGAGCCTGGGCCCGGATGGAGTATGGGCCTTTCGGCACGATCACCGGGTCGCCTTCGCGCGGGTTGCTATCAAAGTGCAGGCCGGCGGGAACCTTGTCGCGGCGATAGACCTCGAAGCGCGCATCGGCGGCCTTGAGCTTCTGATACAGATGGTTGGCCGAGGCCTCATCCGGAGCATAGAGCAGCGGGCCGATGGTCTGGATACCGTCCATCGAAACGTACTGATCGAGGTTGATCCAGCTTCCCTGCGTGCGGACCATGCCGTGATCGGAGACGACGATCAGGTCGATGGGCAGGTGCAGGGCATCGAGCTTCTTATGCAGCTCGCCGATGAGTTCGTCGACGTGGTGGACGGCTGCGGCGACTTCCGGAGAGTCGGGGCCGTGCTCGTGTCCGGCATGGTCGACATCGGCGTAATAGAGCGTGAGGAAGTGCGGACGCTTCTCGGGCGGGAGTTGAAGCCACTGGATGAGGGTGTCGATGCGCTGGTGATCGTCGATCTTGTTATCGAAATGGAGGTAGTAGCTGGGGCGCTGTCCGGCAATTTCGGCCTCGGAGCCGGGCCAGAAGAAGCAGGCCGAGCGCATGCCCTGCTTTTCGGCGAGCGACCAGAGCGGCACGCCGCCGTACCAGGAGCCATCGGTGACGGCCTGCTGGTCGCCGAGCGCGTAGCGAGCGTTGCGGGCCGGGTCATAAAAGCTGTTGTCGACGATGCCGTGGTGCTCAGGGTAAAGGCCGGTGACCAGCGTGTAGTGATTGGGGAAGGTCAGCGAGGGATAGGACGGAATCATGCCGTCGGGCGCGCTGGCGCCTTCCTTTGCGAGTTCCAGGATGTGCGGCGCGCCGTAGCGCTTCGCGTAGTCCCAGCGGAAGCCGTCGAGCGAGACCATGACGACGTAGTGTTTCTGCTGCTGGGCGGCGGCCTCGGGGCCGTGATCGACGGCGATGACCGGGGTGACGAACTGTTGCGCGAAACCCTGCGCAGGAACGGCGGCGGGTGCGAGCAGCAGGAGCGCAGTGAGCGCGGCGCGGCGAAGCGGAACGAGCATCAGGAACCTTTCGGCAGAAAGCTTATAGGAAAGATGGTCCACCGAGCGCGCTGGACCATCTTTCTTTCCGGGGAAGCGGCATAAAACGGGCTAGTGGATGAAGAAGGCCCAGGCAGAGACGAGGATGCCGGCGATGCCGAAGGTCATCCCCATCCACCAATAGAACCGCTGGCGGGTCAGCAACGTAATAGAGGTCACGACCAGGCCGATTCAAGCAGGGCCTCGCCGAGATCGAAACGGGAGGCATGCTTTTCGAGGCGCTTTACGGACTGCTCGTACTCCTGAGCCTCGGTCTGTTCCTCGTTGAGATCGGCATTCCATTTGTCGAGGTGCGACTTGTAGCCGTCGACGATCTTCTTGGCTGCATCGGCATCGCGGATGGTGATGGCGGAGAGCAGGTCGGCGGTGAGCTGGGTGTTGTACTGGCGGTTTTTCTTGGCCTGGTAGAGGTTCCACTGGTCGCTGGCCCGGGCCTGCTCGAGGACCGCTTCGGTGTGGGTGCGGTGTCCGAGAACGGTGGTGATGGCGACCAGCACGGCCAGCACGCTCATGGTGAAGCTCACCGGGCGGAGGCTGGGGTCGTGTGCGGCGTGATGATGCTCTTCCTGCAGTTCGTGTGCTTCGTTCGGTTCCATAAAAAGGCGGGCCCGGAGGCCTGATTCGCGGCCGGGTCTCCAAGGCTCACGATACCAAACGGGCGGTAATGCGAAATGAACCGGGAATGAGGCAGGAATTACAAAAATACGATTGTGTATTCATTTTCTGTTGACAATGCCGGTAAAGTGGGCAAACGTAGTTGTACCCAAAACTGTATTCATTGTCGGGTCTTCTTATGCGGGTGTTTCCCGCTACAGAAATGGGCATTGCAGAAGATCTGGCAAACCAGCATGCAGTACGACCCACTTTGTTTAGGAGAATGACGCTATGCCCCGGAGCCATAGCCGGACTTCAGATCCGGCAGCCGGTCTCAGCCGGCCTTCGCAGGTCTCTTCCTGTCGTACGGAATCTGTAACCCGTAGGCAGTTCCGTTTCCCACATACATTTCTGGTAGTCATCGCGGCATGCTTCTGCCTTCTGGGCCTCACGGCACAGGGGCAGGACATGGCCACCGGTTCGCTGAACGTGACGGTGCAGGATGCTTCCGGCGCAGTGATCGACGGAGCGCAGCTGGAGCTGCGCAACCTGGGCACCAACGACATTCATAAATCGCAGACCAAGGGCAACGGCGTCGCGGTGATTCCGTACCTGGCGCCGGCGCAGTACACGCTGAGCGTGGTGAAGAACGGATTCGCGACCAGCGAATATCCGGCGGTAACGATCCAGACCAGCCAGGTGACGAACCTGAAGGTGACGCTGGCGGTCGGCTCCTCGACACAGACGGTTTCCGTGGCCGCAGACGCGACGCCTCTGCTGGACACGTCGAACAATACGATCGCGACGACGGTGGATCTGAAGCAGGTGGAAGACCTCCCGCTTGAGGGCCGCGACGCCTCATCGTTCGCCTTCCTGGTACCGGGCGCGGTCGATGGCCTGAACTTCAATAACCTGCCGGGCGGCGCAGTAAACATCGGCGCGAACGGCTTTTCGACGATGACCAACCGCAATAAGAGCGGCGGTTTCAATTCCGATGGATCGTCGACGGTAAATCGTATCGAAGACGTGCAGGAAATGACGGTGCAGACCAGCGAACTCGATGCTTCTCAGGGCGGCACCGCGGCCATGAACATCGGCTTCACCACGCGCAGCGGCACCAACAAGTTCCACGGCCGCCTGTTCGAGGACTATCGCAACGACGCGCTGAATGCGAACAGCTGGCTGAACAACTACGAGGACCAGGATCGCAGCAAGGAGATCATTAACGATTTCGGCGCCAGCGTCGGTGGCCCGATCATCAAGGACAAGGCCTTCTTCTTTGTCAGCCTTGCGAACCTGCGTGAGCCGGAGAAGTTTACGGTGAGCACGGCCGTTCCGACGGATGCCGCGGCTGCGGGTATTTATAGCTACATTCCCAGCGGTTCTACGACGGCCAAGTCGGTCAACGTGCTGAACGTTGGAGCGTCCGCAGGCTGCGCGAACTGCCCCGGCACCATCAACACGCTGATTGCGTCTGACCTGGCGAACATCAAGGCGAGCCAGAGCGCAACCGGCGCGACGATGACGAACAATATCGATCTGAACCACAACCAGGTGAACTTCCAGAACAAGGAGAATATCGTTCAGAAGTTCCCGACCCTGCGCCTGGATTACAACCTGACGCAGAACTTCCGTCTGACCGGTGCGGTGAACGAGTCGAACTCTTACTACACGGATGCCGGCGCGCCGCCGTATCCGGGTGCGTACTATGCGAACCAGGCGTACAGCAGCCTCGAGCGCAACTACCAGGTGGTGACCGGTTTTGACTGGACGTTGAAGTCGAATCTCGTGAACTCGTTCCGCGTGGGCTATCTCTACACCGGCTTTATCTACAACTCGCAGGGCATCAATACGCCGACGGCCGCGATGACCGAACAGGGCGACCTGGCTTTCGGGTTCGGACTGACCTCTGGTGTGAACGGCTTTAACCAGCTCAAGGGCGGCTCGCTCTATCCCGTGCTGAGCGTGAAGGACGATACGACCTGGGTACACGGCAATCACACCATTACATATGGCGTGGAGTCGGCGACCGAGATCGATCACTATTACAACAACCAGTTTGTGCCGTACATCGGTGTCGATGGCATCGCCAGCGGCGATCCGGTGGCCTCAAACCTGGATGCTTCCGTGGCCGATGGCCCGACGGGCGCGACGACGGACGTGGAAGGCCTGTACGCCACGCTGACCGGCCGTATGACCTACTACAGCCTGGGCGAGTTCGTGAATGCCCAGACCAAGCAGTTCCAGCCGGGTGTCTCCTTCAACCTGCACGAGCGCCTGAACCAGACGGCATTCTTCGTCGAAGATCAGTGGAAGGCTACGCCGACCCTGACCATCAACGCGGGTCTGCGCTGGGATCTGACCGGCGCCTCGACCGACGAGACTGGTTTCTATACCCATCCGGATATCGCCAACCTGTGGGGTCCGTCCGGCGTGGGTAATATCTTCAAGCCCGGCACCCTCACAGGTATTCAGAATCCGGTCGAAGGTCCGCATGCGACCGCGTATGAACCGACCTTTGTCCATCCGGAGCCGAACATCGGCTTTGCCTGGAATCCTCGGGGTGATGCCGACGGTTGGCTGGGCAAGTTCATGGGTGACGGCAAGACGGTCGTCCGCGGCAGCTTTACCTTCAAGAACTACACGGAAGGCGCGCAGAATTTCTGGAACTTCGGTTCGAACAACGGTGCGAACTTCAACACCTACTACTATGCCGATCCGGTTGCGCCGAGCCCGGGTGTAACTCCCGCTGCGGGTTTCTACAATGCCGGTTCTGTGAACCTCGGTGGCACGCTGCCTGCCCTGACTTCGACTTCGCCCTCGCCTTTCCAGTCGGTGATTCCGATGTCGTACCAGGCCTTCAGCGATACCTCGTACTTTGCTTTCGATCCACACATCCAGCAGCCGTACATCGAGTCGTGGACGCTGGGCATTCAGCGTGAGCTGAACCATAACAACGTGCTCGAAGTGCGTTACCTGGGCAACGTGGCCAAGCGCCAGTGGATGCCTTCGAACTACAACGAAGTCAATATCTTTGAAAATGGTTTCCTGAACGAGTTCAAGCTGGCGCAGCAGAACCTGGCGGCTTCGGGCGGAACGACCTTCGCCGGATCGAACGCTCTGCCGATTCTGACGCAGGCCTTCGCGAACGCGGGCGGATCGTCCAACTTCACCGATTCGCAGTTCATCACCTACCTGCAGCAGGGCCAGGCAGGAGCGTTTGCCGGAGCTCTGGCTGGTAACTCTACCTATCTTTGCTCGCTGGTGGGCGCGAGCTGGAGCCCCTGCGGTAACTCGGGCGGCAGCTACCCCATCAACTTCTTCCAGGAAAATCCGTTTGCAGCCGGCGCGGAAATTCTTGAGATGAAGGCGCAGGGCTTCTCGAATTACAACTCGCTGCAGGTGGACTTCCGCCAGAACGCGTGGCACGGCATGCAGTTCGATGCCAACTACACGCTGGCCAAGTCGCTGGGCACCAGCATACAGGGCAGCACGGCGCCGGGTGTCTACGGAGGCCGTGGCAACAGCGCGCCCTCTTATTACACGGAGCGCAACCACAGCCTGAACTACTTCCCGAGCTCGTTCGACGTTCGCAATATCTTCCACGCGAGTGGTACGTATGATCTGCCTTTCGGCCGTGGTCGTCAGTTCTTCAACAACAGTCGCGTGGCAAACAGCGTCATCGGCGGTTGGACGGTCGGCACCATCCTCACCTACTCGGGTGGCGATCCATATCTGTTCACCGGTGGCACGGAGACCTTCAACCAGAGCGATTCGGGC
The DNA here is from genome assembly GCF_047605705.1 of Silvibacterium sp. NCBI lineage: Bacteria > Pseudomonadati > Acidobacteriota > Terriglobia > Terriglobales > Acidobacteriaceae > Silvibacterium > Silvibacterium sp. Next base: position 99,666 of record NZ_JASGFD010000013.1, read on the forward strand.
ATCGACCTGACGAACGTGACGGTGAAGCAGCTGCAGCATCAGATCCGTCCGCGCTACAACACCGGTCACCCCTGGGTGAGCATGTTCGATTCGAAGTACATCGATGCTTCGGGCATTGCGAACACTGCGTATCTTGCGCCGCATGAGACGCCAGGAACTTTCGGCCAGCTGGTGTGGTTGCATGCTCCGAAGTGGATCAATACGGACATGTCAGTGAACAAGACCATTCCGCTGGTCGATGGCGTGATCTTCAAGCTGCAGGGTGAGTTCCTCAACGCCTTCAACCACACTGCGTGGGGTGGTATGAACGCTGCCGTGAACAGCACGACTTTCGGCAGCACGACTACGACGATGAATAACCCCCGTAATATCGAGATTCGCGCGAACTTCGAATTCTGATAGAACGGTAATCAGATGGCCGCAGCCCCTCAACGGTGGTTGCGGCCTTTCTTTTTTACATCGGTTTTTACTTGCGATGTTCAGTGATTCTGCGTTTCGCTGCATCCTGCGGAGGCAGCGGGTGGCGCGGGGAGATCGCTGTGCGCGATGGGCTTTGGCGCAAGCGTCTCCCATTCTTCGACGGCGACAGCGGCATGCTGCGTGTTGTCCCCTGAGGCGTCGAAGACGGCGCGGAGGCAGCGGGTCGTCACGGGATCGAAAGAGATAGCGGCAGGGTGGTGGGACTCTTGGGTACTGGGCTCGGCAGTCGAGGCGGAAGGATGCGGGACGGGTCCCCATGCGCCGTGATGCCAGTACTCAAGATGCCAGGCCTTCGGAGGAGCCACGCCCTCGTTCGCGCCGGCCGGATGGTCGGCCCAGAAGACGATGCGGCTGCCGTTAAGGGTGACGGGTTTTGCCCAGGTGTACTCAAGCCATTGCTGTGGCGGGTTGTGCGGCGTCCACGTCGCCCACATATCGGGAGGAAGCGGGTTGGCGCGCACGATGCCGTCGTTGACGGCGGCGATCCAGTACTGCTGCGGGACGGGCTCGTTCGAAGCGCTCGGGCGCGCAGCGGCAGCGATGTTTCGGCTGGGCGCAGGTGGCGCGGAGGGTGCGTGCGTGGGAATGACCTTGAGCATGCGCGGCGGCGTCACGGTGTCGTCCCACTGGAGTTTGTCGATGGCTACGCTGCGGCGGAAGTGGCCGCCGTTCTTTGCATCCGCCGTGTGATAGATGAGATACCACTGGCCTTTGGATCCTCCGGAGCTAGGG
>NZ_JASGFD010000014.1:0-95034 GCF_047605705.1 Silvibacterium sp.
CAGCGGGTCAGCGGGTCAGCGGGTCAGCGGGTCAGCGGGTCAGCGGGTCAGCGGGAGTTGGATGCTTCCCGCCCAAGCGGAACCTGGACGGGGCGCCCGCTTTCTGGCCGTGGAGGAGAAACCGCAGGTCCCTCCACTGCGCTTCCTGCGGTCGCTCCGGTCGGGATGACATTGTTCTGAGAGCGGCGCCGACAAAAGAAAGCCCGCGGAGGTGAGTCCGCGGGCAGTTGGAGTGGGGTCGAGGAGTAACTTACTGAGGGCCGCCGGGCTGATCGCCGCTGGGCGCCGGGGGCTGACCGTTCGCGCCTTTGCCCTGGCCATCGGGTCCGCCGTTGGGGCCGCGACGCCACTGCTTGCCGTCAGGACCGCCGGGGCCACCGGGACGGCCGAAGCCGCCAGGACCTTCATGGGCCACAGTCTTGAGCTTCTTCCACTGGTCCGGGGTAAGGACCTGGCGGAGGCTGAAGAGCATGCGGGCGCGATCCTTTTCGAGCTCGGCGCGGGCCTGGGCCACGGCGTCGATCTGGGCGAGGATCTTGGTCTCATCCTGCTGATCGGCCTCGATGAGCGGATGCATGATGGCTTCCTGCTTCTCGAGATTGGCGTTCAGGTCGATGAGCTTGAGGCGATGCTCCTGGGCGATCGCATCCATCTTCTTCTTCTGGTCGTCGGTCAGACCGATCGCGGCTGCGATGCGGGGATTCGACCAGAAGTGAGGACCGGCCTCGTGAAAGCGCTCCATGGGACGACGTTCATCGGGACCACGATCCGGACCGTGGTCGTGCCAGTCCTGACCGGCGCCCTGGCCGAAGCCGGGGCCGGGGCCGCCATCTGGACCGGACGTGTCGTGGCCCTGGGCGTAGAGGGCAGCTGGTGCGATGCAGAGCGCTGCGGCGAGCGAAAACTGAGCGAGGCTCTTCAGGTTATTGCGAAACATGGGCGTTCTCCGTGCGGGAAGGCGAATTTTGATCCTGCGATGTGGTTGAGTTCCAGCTATCCATTTCTGTCAGTGGTGCAAGGGGGGAGGGGACAGGCTGATCGATGGCTTCGTCCACCTGTTCGAGCAAAGCAGTATCCGAGGGCTGCGCGGCCTCGGCAGCCGGGGCCACGGCATGCATCTGCGCCTCGTGCTGCGGAAGGGCATGGTGACCGAGCGGCAGCATGGCGAAGCAGAGCGCGCCTGCGGCGAGGCTTCCGGCGAGGCTCCAGCCGAAGGCCATGCGACGATGCGCGGTGCGTTCGCGGCTGCGGGCCGGGGCAAGCCATTCAGGCGAGAACGGCTGTTGCGGACGGCTCTCGGAATAAAGGGTAAGAGAGGTGCGGAGCAGGCGAATGGATTCAGCCAGCTGCGGACTCATCTCGGCGGCGTCGGTTTCGGATTCAGGCGTACGGCGAAGTTCGGTCATTGAGCATTTCCTCCCATGCGCTCGCGGACGATGCGAAGGGCGCGGTAGAGGTGGGATTTCACGGTGCTGGCGTTCATGCCGGCGGTGTCGGCGATCTCGGCCAGCTCCATCTCCTCGACAAAGCGGAGGAGGAAGACGGTTTTTTGCTGCTTCGAGAGCTGTTCGACAGCGGCCCAGAGGGTCTTGACCTGCTCCTGCTGCAGGCAGCGCGCCTCGGGGGTGGCGTTGCCGTCGGGGAGCCAGTCGGAGATGTCGACCAGGTCGAGGGCGGTATCGCGGGTCTTCTGCCAGAAGCGGATGCGGCGGCTGCGCAGGTGATCGCGAACCAGGTTCAGGGCGATGCGCGTCAGCCAGGTGCTCAGGCTCGACTCGCCCCGGAACTGATGGCGGGCGTTGTACGCCTTGAGGAAGCAGTCCTGGGCAAGCGACTCGGCGGTGTCGCGGTCGCCGAGCGAAGACATGAGGAAGCGGAAGATCCGCGGCCTGTAGAGCCGGACCACCTCATCAAAGTCGGCGAGTTCGGACACGTACTGCTCCTGTGACAGACCGGCCGGTGCTACGGCGGCGAGTGGAGCGAGATCCGTGGATGCCAGATTTCCCATGCACTGGAATAGACGGGGTCTGCCGCCACGAGTTTACATCCCGGCCTCAATGGTGATATCGCGGGTGTACCGAAATAGGGCTCAGGGCGCAGATAGGTGCATCAGCAGGAGCGCGACCAAAGGGAGCGGAGACCGGAGGCAAGCCGCCCTGCGCGAAGCAGCTGTCATTCCGACCGGAGCGAGACGGTTTTGTCTCGCGGAGTGGAGGAACCTGCGGTTCTTTCACTCAAGCGCAAATTGAAAGCGAAAGCCTGGATGGCCGGTGGCCCACTCAAGCTCGACGTTGGCTTGGGTGTAGGACTTATCCCCTTTTATAACAAGAGCACAGAGGGATCGTGCCTCCCGCCCAAGCGTAGCTTGGACGGGGCACCCTTATCCTCGCTTGTTCGAAAGAACCGCAGGTTCCTCCACTTCGCTACGCTCCGGTCGGAATGACAATTTCTTGCGTGAGATGGCCAACCTACGAAGCGGGCGCGTGGCCCAGAAGACAGGGACTTATCCCCTATCCTCTGCACCCTGCTTCCGGACGAGCCGCAGCTCGCGGGGGGAGCGCTCGGCGAGGAGGCCGTTGCCCAGCTCCTGACGGCGGGCTGGCGGTTTGCCCGTGCCGGAGTTCAAGCCGGAGGAAGAACTGCACATGGCAAGTAAACGCTCTGTTTGCTCATAGTTAAGTCCTGCGCCGAGCTGTTTTGCGGCAGCGCGCAGGATGCGGCGGCGCAGGGCAGGCGCCGCAGGCAGCCGCTCGATTTCGATGGCCAGCGAGGCTTCGTCCGGGTGCGTGGAGGCGGAGCGGCCTCCACCGCGCACCGGCTTGCCGGGCAGCAGGATCTGCGGAAGCAGGCGGGCGAGCTCGGCCTGCCAGTATGCCTCCTCGTCGCGGGCGATGGTGGCGACGGCAGCGAGCTGGGTATGAATCTGCGGGTTATAGCCGACGAGGGTGGGCAGCAGCTCGTGGCGCAGGCGGTTGCGGGTGTAAACGGTGTCGGCGTTGGTCGAGTCCTCGCGCCAGTCCTGACCGAGCGAGCGCAGCCAGGCTTCGATCTCGCTGCGGCGGACGCCGAGGAATGGGCGGAGAATCGCGCCGCTCTGTTCTGTGAGCTGGGGATGGATACCGGACAGGCCCTCGGTCCAGCCGCCGCGCAGCAGCTTATGCAGGACGGTCTCGGCCTGGTCGTCGAGGGTGTGCGCGGTGGCCACGGCATCGACCGTGCCTGCGGCGAGCAGCTCGCGGAAGAAGGCATAGCGGAGGTTGCGGGCAGCCTCCTCGATAGTCTCTTTGTTGGAGCCGGCGACGGCTGGGGTATCGACGTCGCGGCGATAGAGCGTAAGCCCATGGGCTTCGGCGAGCGCGGCGACGAAGGCGGCATCGGTGTCGGCTTCTTCACCGCGAATGCCGTGATGGACGTGGACCACGGAGAGGACCATGCCGATTTCGGGCGCAGCGAGAGCCAAGGCGCGCAGCAGGGCGACGGAGTCGGCTCCTCCGGAGACGGCGACGGCAAGGCGCAGGCCGGGGCGCAGGTTGCGGCGATCGAGGGAAGGCGCGGGTGTGGCAGGCATCCTCTCCATGCTAGCTGCTGCTGCGCGGGGCGGATCGCCTTCGGCACTCGCTCCCGCTGGTCGCGGGTCTGAGTTTGTGCTTTCCCACGTCTCAGAAGCGAGACGTGGGGCACCCGCTTTCGTGCCGGTTTCCACAAGTACAATGGTTCTACCGTGACACTCGATTTTCTTGGCAGTCTTCAACGCACGCATACCTGTGGAGAGCTCCGCGCTTCGGACGCGGGCAAGTCCGTCGTTATTCTTGGCTGGGTCAACCGCCGCCGCGACCATGGCAACCTGATCTTCCTCGATCTGCGCGACCGGTACGGCATCTCGCAGGTGGTCCTCGATAAGGACCTGGGCGAGGAAGCGCACGCGAAGGCCGAGCAGGCCCGCTCCGAGTACGTGATCGCCGCCGTCGGCAAGGTCCGCCTGCGCGACGCGAGCGTGATCAATCCCAAGATGGACACCGGCGAGATCGAGATCGTCGCCGACGAGCTGCGCATTCTGAATGACGCCAAGGTGCCGCCGTTCTCGCCCGCCGAGGACGCGATCGCGAACGAGGAAGTGCGCCTCAAGTACCGCTATCTCGACCTGCGCCGCCCGGAGATGCAGCACAACTTCCTGGTGCGCCACAAGGTCGCGCTGGCGGTGCGTCAGTATCTTTCGGGACAGGGCTTCTACGAGATCGAGACGCCGTTCATGACGCGTTCGACTCCGGAAGGCGCGCGCGACTACCTCGTGCCCAGCCGCGTGCATCCCGGCAACTTCTACGCGCTGCCGCAGTCGCCGCAGCTCTTCAAGCAGATCCTGATGGTCTCGGGCATGGACCGCTACTTCCAGATCGCGCGCTGCTTCCGCGACGAGGACCTGCGCGCCGATCGCCAGCCTGAATTCACGCAGATCGATCTGGAGATGACCTTCCCACAACAGGAGACCATCTTCCGCGTGGTGGAAGGCTTCCTGTCGGAGGCGTTCAAGGCCGTGGGCATCCACCTGCCGACGCCGTTTCCGCAGATCACCTACGACGAGGCGATGCGCAACTACGGCATCGACAAGCCGGATCTTCGACTGCCCGGTCTGACCGACGTAAAGTCGGCCTTCACCGAAGAGAACCTGACGGCACTGCAGATCGACCCGAACCTGCCGGTGGTGGCACTGCGCATTCCCAAGGTCGGCGAGCTCTCCCGCAAGGAGCGCGACGACAACAAGCCCCTCTTCGACTATCGCAAGGGCGCGAAGTACATCGACGACCTCAAGCGCCTCGAAAAGGGCTTCCCCGAGGCGACGGCCAAGGTGCGCGAGCTGGCCGGAGGCGAGGCCGAAGACCTGCTGGTGATTGTCGCGGGCGACGCGGCGGTACACATCCATGCTTCAGATACGAAGAGCGAAGGCCGCCTCTCGGAGCGCGAGATTGCGATCTACTCGACGGCGGGCAACTTCCGCGTGGAGCTGGCGAAGAAGTACGCCGATCGCCACGGCATCTTTGCGATCACGGATGCAGTCGTGAACTCGCCGGAGCGCGAGACCGGCCTGGCCGATGGCTCGCAGGCGTTTCGTCCAATCTGGGTCACCGACTTCCCGATGTTCGAGTTCGACGAGGAGACGAAGAAGTGGATGCCTTCGCACCACCCCTTCACCTCGCCGCATGAAGAGGACATGGACCGGCTGGTCTCCGACCCGGCGAGCGTGCGTGCCCGCTACTATGACGTGGCCATGAACGGCCTCGAGCTGGGTTCGGGATCGATCCGTATTCATCGCCAGGACGTGCAGGCAGAGATCTTCCGCTCCATCGGCATGTCGGACGAAGAGGCCAAGGCACGCTTCGGGTTCTTCCTGGAGGCACTGCAGTACGGCACGCCTCCGCATGGCGGCATCGCGCTCGGTCTGGATCGTATCGTCATGATCCTCGCGGGCGCTTCGAGCCTGCGCGAGGTGATCGCGTTCCCGAAGACGGCCAAGGCCATCGACCTGATGGTGGACGCGCCGACGCCGGTGAGTGAGCAGCAGCTGCGCGAGCTGTACATCCGGCCGACGAAGCAGTCTTAAGCGGGTTGGCTCGGCTTCGCCGCAAGCGAGTCAGCAGTCAGGCATAAAGACGGCCAGTGGGGGATCTTTCTCTGCTGGCCGTTTTACTTTGTTTGGTTCTTTTATCCCACGTCTCAGAGGCGAGACGTGGGGCACCCGGATTTCTGCCGGTGCGAGCGAGAGCTGCAGGTTCCTCCACTGCGCGAGACGAAAAACGTCTCGCTTCGGTCGGAATGACAGGGGCTCCTATCTAATTCCTTTGTTCCCCACACAAGCCAACTACGGGCTTGTATGGGCCACCGTCGAGCGTTCCGGGACGGAGTGCCTCAAAAGTAAAACGGCCAGCAGAGAAAGATCCCTCACTGGCCGTTTTTGAGCCTAAATGCTGACTTGCTTGCGCTGAAGGCGCACTGACTCGCTGTCTTACTTCGTCAGGCTGCCGAGGCGGTAGACGATGCCGACGGAGCCGGCAAACTCGTTCTGCTCGGAGTAGCCGTAGCGGGTGGGCTGCCAATCCGTGGTCAGACGGACGGCGAGCTTCTGCGAGAGGTTGTGGTCATACCAGCCACCGACGGCCGCACCGAAAGCCAGCTTGTTGTTGTAGATATCCAGCGTATTGGGCTGGACGCCGGAAGGGAAATCCTTGTCAAAGGAGCCGTAGGCGGCGCCGATGAGCACGTGCATGCCGGCGGCATACTTTTCATGCCGCATGAGGCGGAAGGTGGGTCCGAAGAGGAAAAGCGTCTCGGACATCTTCGCGCTGGTGGGCACGTTGTAGGAGTTTTCCGGGATGTTCATATTGCCGTAGACGCCGCGGACGCTGGATTCAATACCCCAGACAGGACGCATCCAGGCGGTGGCGCCGCCGGTCCAGCCAAAGAGGTTGGTCGCGTTGATGTTGCGGCCCGGACTGGGATTGAAGTGGGAGTACTGGAAGCCGCCGTCCACGTCCCAGCGGTTGGTGTAGGTGGGATTCTCACTGACCGGGGCGGTCGCCGTCACCTGCCCGTGCGCGGACGAAGAAACAGACACCATGGCAAGCAGAGGGAGAACGGCCAAAATCGAACGGACAACGGCTTTCACGCGAATCCTATACCTCACACAATGAAGCGGTCGGCGGTCACTGGACCACCAAAGATCAACGATACATGATTGGACGCGCGGAATGGGCTTTGGACAGCGAAGCGACGCGGCTTGCCAGCCGTCCGTCATAAAGACGGCCTGGGATAAAGCGGCCAGTCAGAGTGATATCCGGCAGATGGCGAGGGTTCGAGCTTTCCGACCAGACCGAGCCTGGACGGGGCACCCGATTTTCGGGGCAAAAAGAAGGCAGCCAGCAGGGCAGAAATCCCCGCTGGCCGTTTTTGTGGCTGACTGCCGACCACTTCCTGGCTTCCCTTAATTCATCCAGCGACGGTCGTTAGGGTCGCGATTCTGGTCGGGGTCGATGTAGCGGCCATCCTTGTCGAAGCGGACCTCGCGGTTCTGCTTGCGCATGTAGACCTCGAACTTGCGCGCGGCGCGGCGGCGCTTCCAGCGGTAGAAGGCGTTGCGGAAGCCAAAATAGCGCTCGCTCGAAGCTTTGGCAAAGCCGCGGCGCGGGGCGAGGCGGATGTAGAGGAAGCCGGCCAGGGCTCCGCCGAGCTGCGAGAAGGCGTAGGCGCGCTCTTCGGAGAAGAGCATTGCAATGGCGATCAGCATGTAGACCGCGACCAGATACTTGGCCTTGATGGCCACAGGCAGCGGGAACATCATGAACTGCATGTCCGCGTAGAGGACACCGAAGGCGATCAGCAGGCCGAAAAGTCCGCCATAGCAGCCGGTGAGCAGCGTGAGGAAGCCCGTGGCGGGCATGGCGAAAAAGAGCCCGATGGCCGCGAGCGCCGCGCCGAGGACGGAGATGAAATAAATCTCGGCGAGCCAGCGGGAGCCATGGTTGGCCTCGAGGAAGCTGCCCAGGAACCACAGGGACATCAGCTCGAAGAGCGTGTTGAGCACGCCGACATGGATAAAGCTGTAGGTGACCAGCTGCCAGATGGCTCCGTGGAGCACCGCGACGGGCGAGAGGCCCAGCAACGCGGTAAGCCGTCCGGCCAAGGGGCCCGAGGCTACGTTGAGCACCAGCAGCGCGAAGAAGACGCCGAGGTTCCAGAGCACGAGGGTGCGCGTGAAGCCGCGGAAGTCAGGAAAGGCGAGCGTGCCAGTCGAACGTCGCATAGGCGCAGCCTTATTGTCTCAGGTCCGATGCGGTTTCACCATGGACGGGAGTACCACGCCGGTGACTCCTGTTCTATTTCCGGCTCGCGGAACGCTGCTCCTCGGATGTATCGACAGAGGTAGCTTCCAACGGAGGAACGAGGATGACGCCGAGGCGCTGCATTTCGGCCACGGGATCGGCCAGATCGCAGGTGACGGGATAGCCGGCATCCTGCCAGGCCTGGAGGCCGCCGTGGAGCACGCGAATGTTCCGCACCTTGCGCTTCCACATCTGGGCGGCGACACGGGTGCTCACGAAACGGTTTTTGCGGTTGCAGTAGAGCACCAGGATCACGTCGTCCGGGATGCCGATCGAGCGGCGGCGGCGCATCTCCGACGGGCGCACGCGGACAGCGCCGGGGATGCCAGGGATATTCTCGGGATCGTCCTCGAAGCGGAGCAGGTCGAGCACGCCGGTGCGCGCGCCGGAGTCGAGGCGGCGGCGCAGTTCGAGCGGCGTGATGGTGAGCGGCTGCAGAAGCCGGAACATGCGCACCATGCGCAGGGCTTTCCAGAGGAAGAAGGCGACCAGCGGAATGCCGAAGACGACGACCAGCACGTTCGCGACCACGGAGATGAGGTGGGCGGCGCGATCGAGGCTGGCGGCGAAGAGAAAGCCAGCGCCAAGATAGGCCATCGACCAGAGCGCCGAGCCCCCGGCGTCAAAAAGGATGAAGCGCGAGCGCGGGGTACCGGCAATGCCGGCCAACGGCGGCGTGATGCCGTCAAGACCGGGGATGAATTTGGCGACGAGTAGCAGCGGCAATCCTCGGGCCGCGAAGGTGGTGCGGGAGCGGCGAATGCAAAGGCTGGGATCACTGGCGAGAGCACAGAGCAGGCGCAGCACCCGCTTGCCGCGCAGACGGCCGGCCTCAAACCAGGCGAGATCGCCGAGGACGCAGCCGAGGACAGAGACGGCGAGCAGGCCGGGAAAGCTGAGGCGATCCGCACCCGCGAGAGCTCCTCCGGAAAGCAGAAAGAGGATGGCGGGCACGGGCAGGCTGAGCTGCCGCGCGAAGACCGAGAGAAATACCACCAGGTAGGTGGTGTGGACCAGGTAGTAATTCATGCGGGCTTCCAACACTAAGATCGATGACACTGCGCGTGTGTCGCAGATTTTCTGTGACCAGCACGCAGGCGGTTCGCTTTCGGCACGCGCTTCCGCCAGCCACGGATTGGCGCTCTTCCTCGCTGAGAAACCGCAGGTTCCCTCCACTGCGCTTCCTGCGGTCGCTCGGTCGGGATGACAGACCTGTTACTTCACCTGCCAGTGCAATCTCACTTTAGCGCGCGGGGAACGGCACGACGGCGAGGCTGCGATGGCCGGCGGTGTCGACGGCGCGGATGCCGAAGATGACGTTGTCCTTCGAGACGGGCAGCGTGATGGACCATTGGCCTTCGTGGTTATCGGACGCAGGCACCGGCGCGGCTTGCTCCCAGTCCGCAGCGGCGAGCGGACGCCAGACGACTTCGTAGCCGGTATCCGCGGGCGCGCCAGCACCAGGCTTCCACTGCAGGGTGCTGTTGTTGTCGAGATCCCTGACGACGACCTGCACGGAGACCGGAGGCGGCGGTGCGGCGGCGAGCGTCGCCATGGCAGCGGCATTCAGGCGCGCGACACGGGCGACGTAGCCGAGATCGACGAACTTGAGCAGATCGCCGTACTCGATACCGTTCTCGGTGCGGACATTCTGGTGCTGGTGGTTGAAGTCCTCACGCCACTCGGTGAAGCGGACAGCGGGGAAACCTTCGAGATTGAAAGAGGAGTGGTCGCCGCCGCGCAGGAAGCGGTCGAGGCGGAACTCGAGAACGGGGTGGAAGTCCGGCTTCGCGGTCTCCTTTACCGGACCGAACGTGTGCTCATACGTGCGGGCGATGTCAGCGATAGCTCTTGCCTCTTCGCGCGAGGGTGAGTCGCTCTCATAGCCGAGGCGCAGGAGCGTCTTCGTCTCCTCGGGCGTGGCGCTGAGAGGAATGCTTTCGGAGAAGACACGGACGGCGGACTTGTCCTGGAGCGTGTCACCGGGAGTGGTGTTGCCGCCGACGATGTCGTTGTTCAGCACGGCTTCGAGCTGCCAGCCCTCGCTCTTCGCGAGCTTCGCCAGGTGAGCGCTGCCGTTCAGGCCCTGCTCTTCTCCAGCGACGGCGGCGAAGACCAGCGTGGCGGGCAGTTTCAGTCCGGAAGCGTAGGCATGGGAGAGTGCGTGCGCGCAGGCGAGGCTGACGGCGACGCCGCTGGCATCGTCATTGGCGCCGGGAGCGAAGCCGTGGGTATCCATCACGTCGGTGTCGCGCGAGTCGTAGTGACCGGTGACGAGGATCATGCGGGCGGCCTGAGCCGGATCAGAACCGCGCAGGACCGCGTAGACATTGGTGATGGTGGTGGGGCGGGAAATACGGGGATGCGCGCCCGTCTGCGGCGGTTCGGTGAAGGTATCGTGCTTCACTTCGAGACAGCCGCCACACTCAGCCGAAAAAGCATTGAGCTGAGACTCGATCCACTCGGCCGCAGCGGTCACGCCGGTGCCGGGCGGCAGGTCTGTTTCCATGCTGGAGATGGTGCTGCGATTGCGGAAGGTCACCAGCCTGGTGATGGTGGCTTCGATTTCCGCGGGCGTAATGCGGTTGAGCGCCGCCGCGATCTTCGCGTCTGGTGGGGCAGGAAGAATTCCGGATGCCGGCGGATGCACCACAGATGGAGCAATCGCGAAAGGGTTTGCATCCGAAAGGGCATTTCCATCGTCAGAGGAAACAGAATGCTCAGCGACGGCCGACTGCATCGAAAGTGTGCAGCCGAACAAGGCGACAGCCATCGTGCAGCGGGAGAGTGCAGTCAGAAGTGGGCTGTATTTGCTGTGGATCTTGCTGCGATTCAAGGCAGTGGCTCCAGTATGAGAGAAGTCTGCGAAATTGCGGCTGGTCGGCTTGACGCGCTGAATAGTTCTACTCAAAACTAACCAAGTCAACGCAGGAACGCTATCCTGAAACAACACTCCCTGGAGATAAGATATGGCGATTTGCCCGGAATGTGAGAGCGCGCTCGACTTCGAAGAAGAAGATGTGGACGAAGGCGACGTTGTCGTTTGCGACGAGTGCGGCAGCGAGTTTGAAGTAGTCAGCACCGAGCCCCTGGAACTGACCAAGGTCGAGGAAGACTACGAAGACGACGATGAAGACGACGAAGAGGTCGAAGAGGAAGAGGAAGAGGAGTAAATGAAGAAAATTCTGGCCGCTGCGGGACTAGCGGCGCTGCTGGTATTTTTCCTGGCTGCCCCGGGGTGGGCCCAGGGTACTGCGTCCAAGGTTCTTGAAGGCAAGGTCTACGGCGGCTCCAGCCAGCCGCTGACCGGAGCCATTGTGTATCTGCAGTCTTCAAAAGACAACAGCATCCGCACGTTCATCACGACGGCGGATGGCAGCTATCGCTTCGGCCAGATCTCGTCCGATATCGACTACACCGTGTGGGCCCAGTACAAGGGCGAGAAGAGTGGGACGAAGAACATCAGCTCGTTCGACTCGAAGAAGGCGTTGAATTACGACTTCCACATCAAGGCGGACAAGTAGTCAGCCGTCCGTCGTAAGAACAGATCGTGAAACGGCCAGTGGGGCTCTGCTCCTGCTGGCCGTTTTGTTTTCCGCCAGCGGGCGAGCTTGTATGGACTCAGCAGGGCGACATCGTCTTGCGTGGGCACCCGACCATGCAGGGAGTTCTTATCGAAGCAGGAGAAACGCAGGTCCCTCCACTGCGCTTCGCTTCGGTCGGGATGACAGGTCTTCTTTTGCCGGACGCTGCACGGGTCGGGTACGCGGTTCTTCCAACGCAAAACGGCCAGCAGGAGCTGAGCCCCCACTGGCCGTTTTGTGACTTGCTGCTGGTTGCTGCTGCGCTTACTGCTCGCGCTTCCAGTTCATCAGGTCGCCCAGGGTGGTCGTCGAGCTGGAGACCGGGGCCTTGTAGGCTTCGACATCCGCACGGCTGGCTTCCTCGCCTACGGCGCGGAGGCTGAGGCCGACCTTCTTCTCCTCGGGGCTCATCTTGATGATCTTGAAGTCATGCTCCTGGCCCTGCTCGAGCTTGACCGGCGAACCGTCACCCTCGGTGGCTTCGGAGATGTGGCAGAGACCCTCGACACCCTCGGCGATTTCCACGAAAGCGCCGAACTGGGCGGTGCGCAGAACCTTACCGTGCACGACATCGCCAACGCGATGCTGCTCGAAGAAGGTATCCCACACATCGGGCTGGAGCTGCTTGATGCCGAGCGACAGGCGGCGGTTCTCGGGCTCAACACCCAGAACGACAGCCTTGACCTTCTCGCCCTTCTTCAGGACTTCCGAAGGATGCTTCACGCGCTTGGTCCAGCTGAGGTTCGAAACGTGGACCAGGCCGTCGATGCCGTCCTCGATCTCGATGAAGGCGCCGAAGTCGGTGAGGTTGCGGACGCGACCTTCGACGTTGGTGCCCATCGGATAGCGGGCCGACAGGTGCTCCCACGGATTCTCCTGCAGCTGCTTCATGCCCAGCGAGATGCGGCGGTCGGAGGGATTGACGCTGAGGACAACCGTCTCGACTTCGTCACCCGGCTTGACCAGCTTCGACGGATGCTTCATCCGCTTGGACCAGGTCATTTCGGAGACGTGCACCAGGCCTTCGATGCCCTGCTCGAGCTCGACGAAGGAACCGTAGTCGGTGACCGAGAGAACACGGCCACGAACGCGGGCACCGATGGGGTAACGCTCGACGGCATCGAGCCACGGATCAGGCGTGAGCTGCTTGAAGCCGAGCGAAACGCGCTGCTTATCCTTGTCGAACTTGAGGACCTTGACCTGGATCTCGTCGCCGACGTTCACCAGATCGCGGGGGTGCGTCAGACGGCCCCACGACATGTCAGTGATGTGCAGCAGGCCGTCGATGCCACCGAGGTCGACGAATGCGCCGTAGTCGGTCAGGTTCTTGACGGTGCCGGTGAGGATGCTGCCCTCTTCCAGGTGCTCAAGCGTGGTCGAGCGGCGAGCGGTCTGCTCTTCCTCGAGGATCTCCTTGCGGGAGACGACCACGTTGCCGCGCTTCTTGTTCAGCTTGATGACGCGGACTTCGATCGGCTGGCCGATGTAGGCATCGAGGTTGCGGACCGGACGGATCTCGAGCTGCGAGCCCGGCAGGAACGCCTTGATACCGATGTCCACCGTAAGACCACCCTTGACGCGACCGAGGACCGTACCGGTGACCGGGGTCTTCTCGTTGGCAGCCTTTTCGATCGAATCCCACACACGGTGGCGCAGCGCCTTCTCATAGCTGAGAACGTAGCCGCCCTCGGCCTCTTCCCGCTCAATCACCACTTCCACGGTATCGCCGGCCTTCAGCTTGGGCTGACCCGTGTGGTCGAGCACCTGCTCGACGGGGATGAGTCCTTCGGACTTCATGCCTACGTCGACGACAACGTGCTTGTCAGTGATGTTGATGACGGTTCCGGTAACGATATTCGTGTCATCGAAGGCCTGGGCTGCGGCTTCGGCGGCCTGCTCACGGTCAAAGGACTCGAGGGCGGCGGCGAAGTCTTCCATGCTGGCGAAGTCGAGATCCTCATTCGACTCAACCTGCTCGGCAGCGACTGCCTGGACGGGCACCGGGGAGGAGGTTTCCGGGTTAGGGGTGGTTTCGATCGACGAATCTACGTGATCCGCCGCGGCTTCAAGCGTTGGGGTTTCTAATTCGGTGTTCAGAGGAGTGCTCTCGATTTGTTCAGGATTAAGGACGTCTGCCATCACTGCCAGCTCCGGGGATTCTTGGTCGACGGTTCCCGACGGACCGCCCTGCAGGAGGCGCTGTCAACTGGCTGGATGGGGTCCGGTCAGTGTCAGCACACTGCAGATTTCTTCGCTGGTAGCTTAGATTCCTGGCTGATCCGCGAAGATTCGGGGATCGTAGTCCTGTCTTCCCGTAATCCCGGCGAAGGTCGGTCCGGGAGGCGCTAAGAGCGGCCGTGCAGCGTGGCCGGTAAGCGTCGATCTCCCAGATGGAGCAGCCGTCGGACTGGAAGGATTGAGGAGCGGCGATCGCAGGCCCCTGGGTGAATCCAGATCAGGAACCTACGCTTTCACTATAGGACTTGCCGTTTCGTGATGTCAATGATACTGGCGGGGTATAAGGCCAATCTCCACCGGCTGTTAACGAACTTTTACAAGGATTTTGCCAATCCTGCGCCGCCCAAACACTCCCCGGGTCTCTATCGGACATATATCCCGAAACGTACAGAGCTGCTTTCAACTACTCGCGGCGGAGCGCTTCGAGCGGGTCCAGGCGGGCGGCGCGCCAGGCCGGAGCCAGGCAGGCTCCGGCGGCAACGGCGAGCAATCCGAGGCTTACCAGCAGATATACGCCCGGCTCGACCGGATGCGTTCCATAGAGGAGCGTGCTCATCCAACGTGTGACGCCGGCGCTCACGGCGAGCCCGAGTACGAGTCCCCAGACCGCCGGCCGCAGGCCATCCGAGAGAAACTGCCGCACCAGCTGCCCGCGCTGCGCCCCAAGCGCCATGCGGATGCCGATCTCAGTCGTCCGCTGCGCCACCACGTAGCTCAAGACCCCAAAGAGTCCTACCCCGGCGAGCACCAGCGACAGCGCGCCGAAGCCGGTGAGCAGCAACGCATCCAGGCTCTGTGAGGCCAGGGCGCCGTCCTGCACCTGATCCATGGTGAGCACGTCGGCCACGGGCAGATCGCGGTCCAGCCCGGAGATGACCTTTTCCACCGACGTTGCCAGCAGGGCCGGATCGCCCGCCGTCCTCACCACCAGGCTCACATCGCGCTGGTCGCCGCTCAGCAGTGGATAGTAGACCGCGGGATAAAGCGGCTCGATCGGCGAGAGGAACGCGTCGCCAACCACGCCCACGATCCGCATCGGGCGATCCGCACCCAGCACGTACGGGGCAACGATATGCCTGCCGATAGGCTCTTCATTGGGAAAGACATCCCGGGCAAGCTGTTGCGAGATCAGGATGTCATTCGCATGGTCGAGGCGGTTCGCATCGCTGAAGATCTCACCGCGGAGGAGCGGAATCTTCATGGCCGCGAAGTAGCCGGGATCGACAAAGATCGTGGACGAATCGAGCACTTCCCCCTGGGGCAGCGGCGGATGCTCCTTGACCGAATAATCGTCGTCTTCATCGCGACCGTGGCCGGGCAGGGTATTGGTCATGCCGACGCCGCGCACACCGGGTAACTGCCGCACCTGCGTAAGCAGGGCGTCGTAGAAGTTCACGATGCTCGGCGCATCGTGGTAGCTGCCCTTGGGCAGGCGGATGGTCATGGTGAGCAGCCTGTTTGCGTCATAGCCGAGAGATATCGACCGCAGGTGCTGATAGGTTTCGAGCAGTAGACCGGCTCCGATGAGCAGTACCACCGTAAGGCCGACTTCGAGCGCCAGGAGCGTGCGGCGCAGGCGCACCTTGCTCCGCGAGCCGCCCTGCGAACGCGAGGACTCCTGCAGGGTTTCGAGGATTCTGTCGTCGCGGGAGGAACCGGCAGCGATCAGCCCAGCGATGAGGCCGCAGACGGCGACCACTCCGAGCGCAAAGAGCAGCGCCCAGCCGTCAAGATGCACGGCCTCAAGCCGCGGCACATCCGGTCTTGCCACAGCCAACCATTTGAGTCCGCCATAAGCGAGGATCAGTCCGAGCACGCCTCCCCCCGCCGCCAGCAGCACGCTCTCCATCAGCTGCCCGCGCAGCAGCCTCCAGCGCGAGCCACCCAGCGCCGCGCGGATGGCGGCTTCCTTCTGCTTTGTCGCCGCCCGCGCCACGAGCAGGTTCGCGATGTTCAGGCAGGCGATCAGGAGCAGGCATGCGGTCGCTGCAAAGAGCGCATAGAAGCCCGATTTCACGGTGTGCGTCTCGGAGTCGACGAGCGGACGGATGTTGGCCGCGCTGTTGACAGCGCCATTCGGATACCTGCGCCGTATGCCCGCCTGTATACCGGAGACTTCAGCCTGCGCCTGTCCCGGGGTCACGCCCGGAAGCAGCCGCCCCACCACGTTCAGGTTATGAGCGTCATGCACGCTCATCACCTCGGGGGAGCGCTCGCGGTAAATGGCAGTCCAGAGCTGCGTTTGTGCATTTGGATAGGTGAACCACGCCGGGAGCACGCCGATGACGGTATACGGGCGCGCTTCGAGCAGGATCTTCGAGCCGATCGCCGCGGAGCTGCCTCCGAAGCGCCGCTTCCACAGACCCCAGCTCAGCACGACGGTCGGCTCGGCCCCGGGACGATCGTCCGAGGCCGAAAAGAGCCGGCCCACCGCGGGCCCCACACTGAGCATGGGGAAGAGATTCCAGGAGGTCTGCTGCCCGTTGACGATTTCGGGCAGCTGGCCCTGTGTGCCGGAGAGCCCGTAGCGCGTGGGGCGTTCCGCAGCCAGGTCACTGAAGCTCTTTGCCTGGGCCTTCCAGTCGGCTAAATCGCCGCCCGAGACCACGTTGTCCTGAAAGCGGCCCTGCGCATCGGCCTCATAAATGCGCACCAGCTGGTCCGGGTGGGGAAACGGATAAGGCTTGAGCAGCACGCCGTGCACCAGCGTGAACAGTGCGACGTTTGCACCGATGCCCAGCGCCAGCACCAATATGGAGACGAGGGCGAAGCCCGGCGTGCGGCGCAGTGCTCTTATGCTCTGCCGGATATCCCGCCAGAGCTCTTCGAGCCCGCTCCACATCCATGTCTCGCGGGCCTGATCGCGCAGTGCGGCAGGGTTGCCGAAGAGGCGAAGCGCAGCCTCACGGGCTTCCCGCGCGTTCATGCCGGCGGCGCGGTTCTCGGCGATCTGCTGCTCGAGGTGGAAGGCCAGCTCGTCGTCGAGCGCCTCCGCGGCGCGGCGACGGCCGAAGATCATGGCAAACGGCAGCCGGAAACGATCGAACATACGCGAATCGGGAACGCGAGAATCGGGCACAGCCAAGCCTCCTCAGCCTTACGGGTTTCAGCCTTCCTGCACTACCAGGTTGATGGCTCCCGAGAGCCGCTTCCAGCTTTCGGTTTCCTTCTCGAGCTGCTCGCGCCCGGTAGCGGTAAGCGCATAGAACTTGGCCTGTCGACCGGTCTCGCTCTCCGCCCACTTCGCCTTGATCCATCCCTGCTGCTCGAGGCGATGGAGCGCCGGGTAGAGCGAGCCCTGCTGCACCTGCAGCACTTCGCCAGAAATCTGCTGGATGCGCTTGGCAATAGCCCAGCCGTGGCGCGACTCAGTGACGAGCGTGCGCAGGATCAGCAGGTCGAGCGTGCCCTGAACGAGATCGCTTGGTTTTCCCATACTATGACTATCTACACTTCGTGTTGTAGACCGTCAAGGTATTGTTTCCGGGCGGGAAAACTTTCTGCATTCCCTTTTGGAGTTTGCTCCGTATAAGCGAATGGAGGGGCAAGCTCAACGCTTCCCATGCGCGCCTTTTGAGAGTGGACCCGCAGTCGTTTCGTCTCCTGATGCTGGAGCACCAGTCGATGGTCTTCAGCATTGCGCTCCGGATGCTCGCGGATCGCGGTATGGCCGAGGAGGTAGCCCAGGACGTCTTCCTGGAGCTGCATACGCGGCTGCCGGAGCTGGAGTCGGCGGAGCACGTGCTGTTCTGGCTGCGGCGGGTAACGACGCACCGGGCGATCGACGCGCTAAGGCGGCGCAGGAGCCGGCCGGAGACACCGATGGACTGGCACGAGCTGCCGGAGATCCCCGACCGGACCCAGCCTGTGGATGAGGACGGATGGAACGGGCAGCTGCAGCAGCTGGTCGCATCCCTGCCGGCGGTGCCGAGAAGCATTGTGGTGCTCCGCTACCAGGAGGAGATGGGCCCGGAGGAGATTGCCGCGGCGCTCCAGATGCCGGTAGCGACGGTGAAGAGCCATTTGCAGCGGAGTCTGCGACTGCTTCGTGAGAAGGCAGCGCGGGTGGAACGACCGCTGGAACGCCAGTACTGAACCAAACGAGGCCGGAGATGAGCGAGCAGGACGTGACACAACTCGACGCCGAACTGGAGCAGATGCTGCGTGCGGCACTGGTTCGGGAAGCGGCACCGCCGGGCCTGATGGCGGACGTAGAGCTTCGCTTGCTGGAGCGGGAGGCGGCACAGACGGCCGTTGCAACGCCGGGCTTTGAGACCCCAAGTTTTCAGACACTGAGCACGGGCGTACGCAGCAGATGGACGACCTTCTGGTCGGCGGGCGCGCATGCGGCAGCAATCGCGTTGGTCGTGCTGGTGGTGCTGGCCGAAGGCCGGACAGTCGTCAAGCCCGCGAAGCTGGCGATGACGCGGGTAGAGATACAGCCGTTCCTCACGATGACCACGCACGACAGCGGGAAAACCGGCGGCGGGGGTGGTGGTGGCGCGCATGATGCGGTCGAGGCGATGCGCGGGCGTCTGCCGAAGTTCTCCGATGAGCAGAAGGTGCCGCCGCAGATCGTCCGCAATGACGCGCCGAAGCTGCCGGTGGAAGCGACCGTGGTGATGCCGCCGATGCAGGTGCCGGATTCCAACCTGCCGAACCTGGGCATGCCGCAATCCCCGCAGGTGGCGCTGGCTTCGCAGGGGCCGGGGAGCGGATCGGGTTTTGGCGTGGGCAGCCAGGGCGGCGTGGGATCAGGATCGGGACCCGGCGTGGGACCGGGTGCAAACGGAGGCTACGGCGGCGGCGATGTGATGGGGCCGGGGCCGGGTGTCATCGCGCCACAGCTGTATCACTCGGTGGAGCCGGAGTTTTCCGATGAGGCGCGGCGCGAGAAGGCCCAGGGCATCTGCGTAGTGGACGTGATTGTTGACGCCAACGGCATGCCGACGCACATCACGATCGAGCAGCCGCTTGGCTATGGCCTCGAAGAGAAGGCGATCGAGGCCGTGGAGCAATATCGCTGGAAGCCGGCGATGTATCACGGGCATCCGGTAGCTGTGCGCGTGCGGGTGCTGGTGAACTTCCGGATTATGTAGCGGTATGTCCCCCACCGGGGCTTCCGGCATGAGTGAGAACCGCAGGTCCCTCCGCTGCGCTCACTTCGTTCGCTTCGGTCGGGATGACAGATATTTACGATGTGAAACGACCCGCATTCCTGCCACAGTCGCGGCTCTAGCTGCGTACCGCCTCGCCAACCGGATGAAAGTACTCTGTGCCCTGCACCGGCTCTTCCAGCCGCTTGCGCAGCAGGGCAAAGTCCGCGGGATTGCGCACGAAGTCGATCTCCGTGGTGTCGACGACGAGCAGGTTGCTGGCCGTGTAGTGGAAGAAGAAGTGATCGTAGGCCGCGGCGATTTGCTCGATGTAGGCATCGCTGATGTCGCGCTCGCCGGGCATGCCCTTACGCTTGAGCCGCTGCTTCAATACTTCCGGCGTGGCCTGCAGGTAGATGACTAGCTGCGGTGAGGGAGCCTCGGCGCGCGCCTCCTGGTAATAGCGGTTGTAGAGCTCGAGCTCGGCATCCCCGAGGTTTACGTAGGCGAAGAGCTTGTCCTTCTCGAAGACGTAATCGGAGATGACTCGGTCGGCAATCGTGCTGCCGGCGCCCGTGAGCACACCTCGCATCTGCTCCTGGCGGGCGCGGAGGAACCACATCTGCGCGGCGAAGGCCGTGCCCGGCTCGGCGCGGTAAAAGCCGTCGAGGAAGGGATTGCTCTCAGGCTCGGCAACGTGCCTTGCGCCGAAATCCTCGGCGAGCATGCGTGCCAGTGTCGACTTGCCGACCCGCAGCGGACCTTCCACTGCGAGAAAACGCCAGTCCGTCCACGATCCCATGGGGGATGTCATGGAGGACGCTATCGAGTCGTTACCCGTCATGCCGACCATGCTAACCCGCAGGCGAAGAAAAAACGAACCAGCGGAACCACATCCGGCAACCCCAACTACACTAGAGCCATGAACGTCCCCCTCACTGCTGCCTCCGCCGCTGCCGCCATCGGGCTGGGCGTGGGTGGATATTTTTATGCCGGCATGTGGCCCACTTCGCAGATTTTTGGCCGCGCGGTCGTGGCCGGCCATGATCCTGCCGAATTTGCACTGACCTACGACGATGGGCCGAACGATCGCTGCACCGAAGAGCTGCTGGAGATCCTGGCTCGGCACGAAGTGCGAGCGACGTTTTTCATGATCGGACGGTTTGTGCGTGAGCGCGGGGCGCTGGTGCGGCGGGTGCGCGCGGCCGGGCACCTGGTAGCGAACCACACCTTTACGCATCCTGTGCTGCTGTTTGAGAAGCATGCGAAGGTGCGCGAAGAGCTGGCTTCGACCAATGCCGCACTCGAAGATGCGCTGGGCGAGCGGGTGACGCATTTCCGTCCGCCGCATGGAGCACGGCGGCCCGATGTACTGCGCGCGGCGCGCGAGATGGGCCTTACTCCGGTGCTTTGGAATGCAATGGGCTATGACTGGAAGCCGACAACCGGCGACGCGATCCTCGCGAATCTCGACCGCAGTATCGCGCGCAATCAGCGGCGTGGGCGCGGATCGAACCTGCTGCTGCATGACGGCGGACAGGCGTCGATCGGGCAGGACCGCAAGGCGAGCGTGCGCGCGACCGAAATGCTGCTGGAGCGCGAGCGCGGCCGGGTGCGTTTTGTGACCGTGGACGCCTGGCAGGCCTGAGCCGCCGATCACCAATTAGACCATCGTTTGTCTACTGACTGCCTTCGCCGGTAGGATGGCTGGCGAAGTTCTCGAAGGATCCTGACCGATGCCGCACTATTCCCGCCTGCTTCTCTCCGCGCTGCTTGCCGCACTCTGCCCTCTGGCCTGTTCACAGGCCGGCTTTGCCCAATCGCACAATCCTGCTCACAACCCCGCTTCGGTTCCAAACCTGGGGCCAAATGTGAAGGTGTTTTCGCCCGAAATGTCGGCGGCTGCTATCCAGGCGCAGATTGACGCGATCTATCGCCAACAGCAGCTGAGCGAGTTTGGCGACGGGCGTTATGCGCTGCTCTTCCTGCCGGGCAGCTATCACGTGGATGTGCCGGTGGGCTTTTACACCGAGGTCGAGGGCCTGGGCGCGTCACCGGATGACGTGCAGATTACCGGCAACGTGCACGCCGATGCGAGCGCGCCGAACAACAACGCGACGACGACCTTCTGGCGCGCGGCGGAGAACTTTTCGGTGACGCCGACCGGCGGCACGATGCAGTGGGCCGTATCGCAGGCGGTGCCCTTTCGGCGCATGCACGTGCGCGGCAACATGGTGCTGAACCAGCACAACGGCTGGGCCTCGGGCGGATGGATGTCCGACTCGGTGGTGGACGGCACCGTGGCCTCGGGCACACAGCAGCAGTGGATCGCGCGCAACAGTGAGTGGGGCCAGTGGACAGGCTCGAACTGGAACATGGTCTTCGTCGGCGTGCCGCAGGCCCCGGCAGGCGAATGGCCCGAACCTCCCTATACAAAGATTGCGACAACGCCGGTGGTCCGCGAGAAGCCATATCTCGAAGTGCAGCGCACGGGCGCATGGGCGGTGCGTGTGCCTCCGCTGCGGCATGACAGCACGGGTGTGAGCTGGCATCACACTGGCGACGCGGGGCGGCTGACTCCATTGAGCCGCTTCTACATTGCGCACGCGGGCAAGGACACAGCGACGACGATCAACGCCGCATTGAAGGCAGGCAAGAACCTGCTGCTGACGCCGGGGACCTATGCTCTGGACGAGGCGATCAACGTGACGCGGCCCGATACTGTGGTGCTCGGCCTCGGCTTCGCCACGCTACAACCGGTGAAGGGCACTCCGGCGATGATTACGGCGGACGTGGACGGCATCAGCATCGCAGGCATTCTCTTCGATGCGGGGCAGGATAAGTCACCAGATTTGTTACAAATTGGCCCCGCACCTGCCGGAGAGCACGAGATGCGGCCGCTCTTTGCGCCGTTGGCACAGGCTACTGCACCAAAGAAGGCTGACGAAACCAAGAAGGCTCCTCCGAAGAAGAACCTGCTGCGCCATGAGCGCAACCCGATCGAGGTATCAGATGTCTTCTTCCGCGATGGCGGCGCAGGCGTGGGCCGCACCGAAGGCAACCTCGAGATCAACAGCAACGACACGATCATCGACCATACCTGGATCTGGCGCGCAGACCATGGCAAGAACGTGGGATGGATGAGCAATGTGAGCGCAAACGGCCTCGTAGTGAACGCCGACGATGTGACTGCCTACGGCCTCTTCGTCGAGCATCACCAGGAGTTCCAGGTGTTGTGGAACGGCGATCGCGGGCGCACCTACTTCTACCAGTCGGAGATCCCGTACGATCCGCCGCACGAGTATCTGTGGGAGAGCGCGGACGGCGTGCCGGGCTGGGCTTCCTACAAGGTAGCGAACTCGGTAACGACACACGAGGCGTGGGGCCTCGGCATCTACAGCGTATTCCGCCATCCCGATGTAAACCTGGCGCGCGCGATCGAGGCGCCGCAGAAGCCGGGCGTGCGATTCCACCACATGATCACCGTGGCGCTCGGGAACCAGGGGCAGATTCAGCATGTGATCAACGACAAGGGCGCGGCAACGTCGATCCAACCGCGGGTGACGCCGAAGGTTACGGACTACCCATAGCTGCTTCGCTCAGGAGAGGACCGGCCGTCCAGACTCTGCGCCTTCGGCACCCGCTCCTTTTGGTCGCGATCTGCATGGTACGGATGTGGGCAGACCGCAGGTCCCTCCACTGCGCTCACTTCGGTCGCTTCGGTCGGGATGACAGATTTTGTCGGGTGGAGTTTTTTGAACCTCCTCAAGCCAACTTTGGGCTTGAATGGGCCACCCAGAGATTTGCTGTTTGTGCATGAAGCCTCAGTGACGGTCAGGCTCCGCCGCTGAGGCGGAGCGAGACCATCGGTTCCGGCTCTTCGTCAGTGAAGGCTACCTCCTCCGTGGATGGGCGGGTGAGCGCGGAGATGCGATTCACTGCAAGCCATGCGAGTCCGGCGATGCCGAGCGCTCCCAGAAAGCGTGGCATCGCCTGCAGCGCCTCCGACTCCCACCCCGCCAGCCACAGCGCGCAGATGAGCGAGAGCAGGCCGACGGCCCATGCGGCAAAGGCCAGCTGTACTTTGCCCGGACGCCATGCACAGGTGAAGGGAATCTTCAGCGTGGCGGCTACACCGAACTCGACGAGCAGTGCGCCCTCGGCTGCAAGCAACAGCAGGTAGCCGGCAGCTCTCCACGATGGGCTCTTCGCAAGAAAGAGCGCGGCCAGCAGCAGTAGAGGCGGCAGCACTCCCACGACAAACAAGGCAACACGCACGGCGTGGCGGAAGGCATCGATATGCTGCGTCTCCGCGACGCGGAAGAGCCAGTTGGCGCGCAGCAGAATAGGCAGAGATGCAACGACGCGCACGCCTGCGGCCATCAACGCAACGAGCAGGATGCCGATCGCAAGCATCGGCTGCGCGAGCTGCGAGGCAGCCTGCAGCAGCGTAGGCCCATGCGTCGCGAAGGGGTTGAAGACCATGCCTCCCATGGCCGCAAGCCCGATGCCCACGCAGGCACAAAGCAGGATGCGATGCTGGCGGCTACGCAGCAGGCTCCGCCAGGTGAAGCGCGTAAGGGCAAAGGCCAGTCCGCCCCGCAACGATGCAGGATGCCTGTCGCGCTGTCCGGCGTTGAGCCACGTGGGGAGACGCAACGGGAGGAGATCCGGCTGCTCAAGCGTGCGGCGGGACGTACGAAGATAGGACACCAGCAGCGCAAGGACCGCAAGGAGCAGGGCTCCGACGATCGCCACTGCGCCGCGCAGGGCCAGCGCGTGCGACCACGGCTGCGCCGAACCGTTGATCTCCTGATAGAAGCCGAAGAACCACCACGACGGAAACCAGAGCAGCGCGGGCTGTCGCGCGGGATCAGAGAGCGAGGGCTCGAAGAGGAACGATCCGACGACGAGCACGAATGCGGCGCTTTGCAGCAGTGACGAGGCTCGCAGGAAGATCTGCCAGGGCAGCAGCAGCGCGGCGAGCCCCTGCACGGCGATGACCGCGCACATAGGGAAGAACGAGACGAGAGCCATGCTGAGCCAGTACGCGGCAAAAGAGCGCAGTATCCCGAGAAAGCCCGAACTGATCGGCGTAAAGAGAAAAGGCCAGCCGATGCCGGTGAGCATGTTCAGCATGAAGCAGGCGATGCCCGCCACGGTAGCAAGCGCGGCGAGCCTGGCCTGAAAGAGAATCCGCGTGCGCACGGGCAGCGGCATGAGGATCAGCAGGTCGCTGCGGTCGGGCAGCGCGGCCTCCCACTGGAAGACGGCCAGCAGCCCCGCGACGAGCAGATTCAGAGACAGCAGCATGTGCTGGGTCTTCCAGAGAAAGGATGGATCCGGCACCCGCGGCACGAACATGATCTCGACGGTAAGCAGCATGCTTAGCGTGAGCAGGATGGATGCGAGCTGGCCCATCATGCGCTGAGAGTCGCCGGTGGCGGAGAGCGATTCGACGGCGATGGAGCGCTCGTAGAAGACCCGAAAGAGCACGCGGAAGGGCGAGGCAGGCATGGGAGTGTCAGGCATGAATGAGGTCCACGAGCTGCCGCGCGACTGCGGCGGTGTCCTGCTCGACGGCGAGCTCGGAGAAGATCTCCTCGAGCGAGGAGCGCTGCATCAGCGAGCGCAGGTTGGCGATGGAGTCGTCCGCAACGATGCGGCCGCGATGCAGGATGACGATGTGCGTCGCGATGCGCTCGACGGTGTCGAGCTCATGCGAGCTGAAGAGGACCGTCTTGCCCCTTGCGGCGAGCTCCGCGATGAGGTGACGCAGGATGAGCGCCGAGCCGATATCGAGGCCGGAGAACGGCTCATCGAGCAGTACGACCTCGGGATTGTGCAGCAATGCCGAGGCGAGCAGGATCTTCTGCCGCATGCCCTTCGAATAAGACGAGATGGTCACGTGACGGTCGCCATGAAGATTGAGCAAGCGCAGTAGTCCATCGATGCGCTCGGCTCCGCGACGGCCGGTGAGTCCTCGCAGCTGTCCCACCATCACCAGATACTCGAGGCCACTTAAGTGGGTGTAGAGATGCGGCTCTTCGGGCACGTAGCCGAAGCGTGCACGCCAGCCACGAATATCTTCCTCAATGGGCCTGCCCGCAAACAGCACATGGCCGCTGCTCGGCGCAAGCAGGCCGGTGACGATCTTCATCGTGGTGGATTTGCCCGATCCATTGGCACCGAGATAGCCGGTGACGCGGCCGGGGTGGGCGGTGAAGCTGACATCTTCGACGGCGGTGATGCCTCCGTAGCGTTTGGCGAGGTGGCGAAGTTCCAGCATGGCTACCCTATGTAGTGTACTTCTTATAGAAATGTCAAGTGTCGCGTTTTCGGCCATGATGCCAGCGCCTCAGGGTGCCGTTGACATACATCACGGCACCGAGGTCACCGGTAGAGCGATGCTGTTAGCGAGAAGAGCCGGCTGCCGCTGCCGATACAGCCACTGAGCATTACTGCTTCGGAGTCTCTTGCTTTGGAAACGCAGGGTGATATGCATCTTGGAATTCTGAGTTCCATCTGGCGCAGGCAGCAGGATCGTGAGGAGCAGACGGCAGCCGTGCGAGCGACGCCCTTGAAGGTACCGGGCCTGAACGCGGGCCTGGACAGCAGCACGGACGCGGGAACCACGCGCCGTTTCGTAGCGCGGCAGTCGATTCTTGACCGTGAACGACGCGTCTTCGGCTACGAACTTCTCTTCCGCTCGGGGTGGGCGAACTCTTTCTCCGGCGACCTGAACGACGCTACGCGGAAGATGATCGCCGATGGCGCGCTTTATGGCTTTCACGACCTGACCCATGGCACGCCAGCGTTTGTGAACTGCACGCATGAGTCCCTGGTGAACGGGCTGGTGACACTGCTGCCACGCACGACTGTACTGGAGATTCTGGAGACCGTGCCGGGGGACCGCCAGGTGCTGGAGGCCTGCATGCGGTATAAAGCGATGGGCTACCGGCTGGCTCTCGATGACTTTCGCATGAGCGAGGGAATGCACGGGCTGATCGCGCTGGCGGATTTCATCAAGGTGGATTTCACTCTTTCCGATGCGCGCGAGCGGCGGCACATTTTCGCATCGTTGAAGGGACTTAATGTCACGATGCTGGCAGAGAAGATCGAGACCCAGGCGCAGTTTTCCTCCGCGCTGGACGAAGGTTTCTCGCTCTTCCAGGGCTACTTTTTCTGCCGCCCGACGATGTTCTCCAAGCGGCGCATGCCGACCAACGGCGCGAATTACCTTTACCTGCTTTCGGCGCTCTGTCAGGGAGACTTCCACATCTCGCGCATTGCGCTGCTGCTGCGCTCGGAGGTCTCGCTGAGCTATCAGCTGCTGCAACTGGTGAACTCGGCAGGATACGGTGTGAACCGAGAGGTACGGTCACTAGAGGACGCGCTGATGCTGGCCGGCGAAGACCAGTTCCGCAAGCTGCTGATCAACGCGATCGCGACGGAGAGCTGCCGCAACCGCTGCTCGGAGCTGCTGATCCAGGTGCTGCACCGCGCGCAGTTCCTGGAGATGATGGCGGAGTGGACGCATGAGGACCCAGCCGAGCAGTATCTGCTGGGATTGCTCTCGCTGATGGATGTGCTGCTGGATCAGCCAGTGGAGGATTTGCTGCTGGAGCTGCCGCTGCGGCGGGAATTGCGCGCGGCACTGCGCGGCGATCCGCATCCCGCGGGCACTGCGCTACGGCTCTTCGAGCATTATCGCGATACGGACTGGATGTACTGCCTGAAAGAATGCGCGAGCCTGGGCCTACGCGAGGAGATGCTAAGCGATATCTACCGGCAATCGCTGATGTGGGCGGAGAAATCGTCGACGCTCGAGCCTCCGCCCGTGTATGCAGCGAGTTGAATTCTAGCCTGGGGGCCAGGCCATGAGCCGCCCACCCAACAGGTGCAGATGCAGGTGCGAGACAGTCTGGCCGCCATCGGCACCGGTGTTGATGACAACGCGATAGCCGTTGTCGAGGCCGTGCTTGCGGGCAAGCTCGGCTGCCGTGTAATGCATATGCCCCAGCACGGCCTTGTGATGCTCCGCGGCATCAGCCAGCGACGTGAGGTGCTCGCGCGGAATGATGAGCGCGTGAAAAGGCGCCTTGGGGTCGATGTCGGCGAAGGCGTAGACCGCCTCATCCGAGTAGAGCTGCTTCGACGGAATTTCTCCCGCCGCAATTTTGCAGAAGATGCAGTCCATGGACACCAGCATGCCACGCGGCAGCATCCCTACGCTACGGCGAGGGCGGAAAGTAGCGCGGGTGGCTGCCGGGCTGCCAGGGATCGTAGTGCGCGGCAAAGCGCACCCGCTCAGCGACGGATGGATGGCTGTCCGTCCACCAGCCGACAAGGGGATTCGGAGCCGGGTCTTCGAGCCATAGCTCACCCAGACGCTGGAAGCTCTCCGCGGTGACAGCCTGCGGATCGGCGACAATGCCATGCAGAGCCTCCTGCCCATAGACGTCCGCGGCGTGCTCTTCCCATCGGCTGAAGGCATTTGCAACCGGCTCCGCTACAAATCCCAACAAGGACATGGCGAGGAACAACAGGCCGAGCGATGACCAGTCATCGAGCGAGCGGATGCGCCAGCGCGCGCCGAATCGTGCGCTTGCCCAGGCCAGCAGACGCGCACCGATCCAGAAGAACACCAGCATGACGGCGAACGAGTAGAGCATGCCGAGATAGATGTGGTGCAGGACGTAATGCCCCTGCTCATGCGCATACATGGAGAGGATCTCGTCGGGCGTCTCCATGGTGAGCGAGGTATCCCAGACAACGATGCGCTTCGACGCTCCGAAGCCGGTGACGTAGGCGTTGGGCGCGGCGACCTTGCGGCTGGCATCCATGACGAACATGCGCGAAGGCGGGATCTGGAGGCCGCCACGCTGCACAACGCGGCCGAGCGAGCGAACGAGCGCAGGGTTGTTTTGCGCGAGCGGCGAGAAGTGATCGAAGAGTGGATCGATCGTGATGGGCACGACGAAGACAGCTGCGATTTCGCAGGGGATGGCGAGGATCCAGAACCAGAGCCACCAGCGCCGCGGCGATTTGCGAAACAGCGCATAGAGCACAGCGAGCGCGGCCGTACCGACAATGAGCGTGAGCGCGGTGGATTTGGCGAAGTCGCTGAGCCAGAGCTGCCAGCTCTCCACCGAGATGCCGTAGAGCCGGTACTGGAGGTGGAGGTAGAGCGATGCCGGTAGATCGAGCGCGGTGAGCACGAGGAGCCATAGCGGTGCGACGAGAATCCCCTGCAGCCAGCGGCGCGGCGTGATGCGAGCAGCCCAGCCAGCGATGCGCGCCCCCAGGCCGGACTGCACCAGCAGCCAGAGAGCAATGAGCGTCCACGCGGTGCCGCCGAAGTGCGCGAGGGTGCGGGCGTGGCCAAGTGCTTCGGCCTTGAGCAGCTTGTCCGGCGGGAGGGTATAGACGGTGGGGAAGCTCGGCATAACGCCAGCATAGAGCCTGCCGGATGGGCGCGGGGAATGCACTTTGCTTTGGTGTATGCGGGCAAGTACACTGGCGACACTCAGGCCCATCTCTGACCCGGTCTGTGTTGGGCATCTTTCCGCATGCTGCTTCGTTCGCGCCGTCTGCTCCCGCCTGTTGCTCTCGCCTCCACGCTTCTGCTTGCCTCGCCGCTGTTTGCGGCGCCGGCTGCCCCTGCACCGCCACCGGATTCGCCCCTGCTCGACGCCATGACCACGGAGCTGCATCGGGCAGTGACGGGCCTGGGGACGAGCACGCCGGGTAAGACGGATGACGGCACGCAGCCTGCACCGTACTTCCTGAGCTATGACGCGCACGATGTTTCGAGTGTGTCGATCACGGCGCAGCAGGGCGCACTGCTGGGCGACGATGCCGAGCACAACCGCGTGGTCGATGTAGTGATCCGCGTCGGCAGCCCGTCGCTCGACAACACCCACGGGCAGTACCGCTCGTCTGCGATCACCACGGTGCCGTTGCCGCTGGCCGACGACAAGATCGCGCTGGCGCGGTCGCTCTGGTACGCAACGAATGCGGGCTACGGCAAGGCGCTCCAGACTTATCTGCAGGTGAAGACAGAGACCGGTGTGCGCGCAGCCGAGGAGGACAAGTCTCCGGACTTCTCGAAAGACGCGGCGCAGACCGAGCTCACTTCTCCGGCCCCGTCGCTGACGGTGGACCGCGCTGCATGGAGCGAGCGGATGCGGGCACTCTCGGCGATCTTCCGCGAATATCCGCATGTGTACTCGAACATCGTGATGCTGACGGCACAGAACGAGACGGGATACTTCGTTTCCTCCGATGGCGCGAAGGTGGTGACGCCGCATCAGCTGGCGCGCGTCATCGTGTTTGCCAGCACACGCG
Organism: Silvibacterium sp.; assembly: GCF_047605705.1. Taxonomy (NCBI): domain Bacteria; kingdom Pseudomonadati; phylum Acidobacteriota; class Terriglobia; order Terriglobales; family Acidobacteriaceae; genus Silvibacterium; species Silvibacterium sp. The sequence continues at coordinate 29,140 of NZ_JASGFD010000014.1, forward strand.
CCGATGACGGCATGGATCTCTTCCGTGCGCAGACCTTCGAAGCGCGCACGGTTGCGGATCTGCCGTCGCAGAAGGAGCTCGAATCTGCGATCCGTAAGCTTGGCGCAAGCCTCGAGGACCTGCGCAAGGCTCCGGTGACGCAGCCCTACGATGGGCCAGCGTTGCTCTCGGGACGTGCAGCGGCGGTGTTCTTCCACGAAGTGCTGGGACATCGACTGGAAGGCCAGCGGCAGCGCGGCGACCAGGAGGGACAGACCTTCACCAAGGACATCGGCAAACCGATCCTGCCGCCGTTTTTGTCGGTCGCGGACGATCCCACGATGGCGACCTTCGATGGCACCTACCTGAGCGGCTATTACACCTATGACGATGAAGGACAGCGCGCGGAGCGGGTGGCGCTCATCCAGGACGGCGTGCTGAAGACCTTCCTGATGTCGCGTCTTCCCATCGCCAGCTTCGCCAATTCGAACGGCCACGGGCGCGCGCAGATCGGGCTGATGCCTACGGGACGACAGGGCAACCTGATCGTGACCTCGACGAAGACGGTCTCGGACAAGGAGCTGCGGCAGATGCTGATCGAGGAAGCGAAGAAGCAGAACAAGCCTTACGGCCTCTACTTCGACGACATCTCTTCGGGCTTCGCGGTGACAAACCGCGCCGCACCGCAGGCCTTTCAGGTGATTCCGCTGGTGGTGTATCGCGTGTATACCGACGGACGTCCGGATGAGCTGGTGCGCGGCGTAAGTATCGTGGGCACGCCGCAGGCCGCGCTCACGCGCATCGTAGCCACGGGCAATCATCCGGAGATCTTCAACGGCGATTGCGGCGCCGAGTCAGGCAGCATTCCGGTCTCAGCCATTGCGCCGGCCATGCTGGTGAGCGAGATCGAGACACAGCGCCAGCAACAGGGCACGGCACGACCGCCGATTCTGCCACCGCCGACTGCAGCCTCCTCGGCTCCTTCCGCCGCCACCACGCAGGAGGTGCGGTAATGATCCGGACACTTACATATGGCCTGCTTGGTGCAACGCTTGCGCTGCCGGTTTTCGCATCAGCACAGGTACCGCAGCCCTCCTCCAATGCCGCCGATGCCCAGAAGGACCCGGTGCTGGCCGCGATGCTCGCGGAACTTCATCGCAATGCGTCACAACTTCAGTTACAGAGCTTCGACAAACCATATTTCATCGAATATCGCATCGACGACGTGACGCAGTACGAGGCGACTGCGGGCTACGGCGCGCTGGTCGGAGAGCATGAGACACATCGCCGCGTGGCGCGTGTGACGGTGCGAGTCGGCGATTACAAGTTCGACTCCTCGGGCGAGCGTGGAGATGCGTCTCTACAGATCGCGGCGCTCGATAACGATCCGATGGCCTTGCGCTACGCGCTGTGGGCGGCGACCGATGCGGCGTACAAGAATGCGCTCAATAACCTGACGGCCAAGCAAGCCACCCTGAAGTCCGTGCAGACTCCGCCGCAGGCCGATGACTTCTCGCACGAAAAGCCGGTGGTTTCCATCGCGGCACTGGCGCACTCCGATCTCGATCGCGAAGCGTGGAAGCAGCTTACAGTAGAGGCTACGGGCCTTTACCAGAGCGACGCGAAGACGAAAGCCTTTGCCGCGGAGGTCCAGACCAGCGAAGGCTCGCTGCAATCGCGTCTGCGCACGGAATATCTGGTGAACACCGAAGGCACGATCGTGCGCAAGAGCGGCGTGGAGTATCGCGCCGAGGTGCAGGCGCAGGCACAGGCGACCGACGGCATGCGCCTCGAGCGCTCATACAGCGTGAGCGGCGAGACGAATGCCGATCTCGGCACCGCGGAGCATTTCCATAACGGCATCGTGCGCATGCTGACCGGACTGAACGACCTGCGGCAGGCTCCGGTAATAGCGGACGAGTATCACGGGCCGGTACTGCTCTCAGGCAATGCTTCGGCGCATGTCTTCGACGAGCTGTTCGCGCGGGCGCTTGCAGCGCATCGGCCGGAGCTTGGATCTTCGGCGCGCACGGTTGGGCCATTCGCTTCGAGTTATCACACGCGCGTGCTGCCGGACTTTATGAAGGTGACTGACGATCCCTCACTCGCGAGCTTCGACGGCAAGCCGCTGCTGGGCGCATATGCGGTTGACGATGAAGGCGTGCCTGCACAGGCGGTGACAGTCGTGGATAGCGGCCGCCTGCAGAGCTACCTGATGGGACGTGAGCCGATCCGCGATTTCGCTGTGTCGAACGGACATGCGCGCGCGGCCACAGCAGGCGCTGCCGCGCCGCGTGTGGGCGTGCTGCACGTCGAGTCATCCGAGACCGTTGCGCCAGATGAGCTCGAAAAAAAACTGGTGGCGATGGGCAAGGACCAGGGACTCGACTCGGTGTATCTCGTCGATACGCTCAGCGGCACGGAACGGCCACGCACCCTCTATCGCATCAAAGTGGCGGACGGCTCACGTGAGCTGGTGCGCGGCGCGCAGCTGGGCGACGTGGACCTGCGGCTGCTGCGCTCGGGCATTCTGGCGGTAGGCAATAATCCGTATGTCGCGAACACCTTTGGCGATATTCCGAGCTCCGTAATTGCGCCCCCCGTGCTCTTCGACGATGTAACGGTGAAGAAGGCAGAGCAGCGGAACGATAAGCTGCCGTACTATCCTCCGCCGCAATAGGTCTCTGCAGAAGCAGGTGGGCGCAGGAGAATCCGGAATCGCAGCGACGACGAAAGCGAGAGAATCGCACGCATGAAAGCAACCGGCTTCGAATTTCGCTTTCGTATCTGGATCGGATTTTTGATCTATGTCCTCGGCTTTTGGGCGCCATGGCTGCGCTATGGGCGTGAAGCAGGGCACGCGACCACGGCGTGGCTCGAACTCTCCGGTGAGCTGGGCCGCGTGATGCCGCTTGAGGCCGCGTCGCTGACCGTGACGCTGGCAGCACTGGTATGCCTGCTGGCGGGTGCGGCGTTTCGCCTGTGGGGCACGGCTTACCTCGGGGGCTCTGTTGTGCAGTCGGCGACGATGCATGCGCGCGCCGTGGTCGCCGGCGGTCCATATCGCCACGTGCGCAATCCGCTTTACTTTGGAGCATGGCTCTTTGGTGCAGGCGTCGCCATCCTGATGCCTGCGAGCGGCGCACTCGTATTCATCGTGCTGAGCCTGGTGCAGGTGCTGCGGCTGATCCTGCGCGAAGAACCCTACCTCGCCGAGCAGCAGGGACAGGCTTACCTGGACTACCGTGCGCGTGTGCCGCGCTTCCTACCGAGCCTTAGGGCGCGCCTGGAGGCCTCAGCGCTGCATCCGGCATGGCCACAGGCTGCTGTGGCAGAGAGCTTCTATCTCGCGATGGCGCTGGCTTTCCTGGCGCTGGCATGGCGCTACAACGCACAGCTGCTGACCCAGGCACTCCTGGTGTGCTTCGGGCTTTCGCTGGTGGTGCGTGCGCTGTTCGTCCGCAAAGCATGAAAAAAGGGAGACGGGCCTCAGATCCGTCTCCCTCTCCCTAATTAGTTGATTGCCGCGTCGTGTTTTTTTCAGGCGGCGGCTGCCTGCAATGCAAAAACTACTTCTTCGGCGGAGCGATGGTGTCCTTGGCGGCCTTGGCCACGCGGAACTTCACCACGGTCTTTGCCTTGATCTTGATCTGCTCACCGGTCTGCGGGTTGCGGCCGATGCGAGCCTTGCGCTCAGCCTTGACGAGACGGCCGAGACCGGGGATCACGAACACGCCGTTCTTCTTGGTCTCCTTAACCGCGGTCTCCGCGAGCAGATCCAGGAAGGCCGCCGCCTGCTTGTTGGTCAGTTCGAGCTTCTCCGCCAGCAGGCGGACGAGCGCGGTCTTGGTAAGAGCTGCTGCCATTGTGTTTCCTCCTCAGATTTCTTTAATCGCGAGTGGAGAGGTTTTTGCGCGCTCTCCAAACGCCTTGCCGATCTCCATCCCCGCTCGCCGGAACTGCGTTCGTCCTTTGTTTATGCGGGTCCGAGAGACCTACCGCCGTTAACCTTGCGGCTTTTCCGGGGGCGTTGTCAACAGCAAAACCCCGGTTTCCACAGGTTTTTGTGGGTTTTTGGCTGCATTTTGCAGTTTTTGCCCGATTTTGACGCCTTTCGTAACCGATTTTGTAAAAAACACCTTGTCCGATACGAACGCGCGCCCGGCGCGAAGGTTGCGAAACATGCGATAAACAGCGGGCGCGAGCGATTCCATTCCCTCTTCCTTCTCTGTTCTAGGAGAAGCCGAAGAGTGGTTTTCGCTTCGGCTGCGCTGCCGCCAGCAGAGGCTCGTTGAGGAAGTCGACCAGAGGCGTAGCGAGGCGAAAGTGCTTCTCGATCACCTTCGACAGATTCGGTTCGAAGGCTGCCGCAGCGGGCAGTTCGACCGCGACGCCCCATTGCCGCCAGCGAATCCACTCGAGGCCAGGATGTTCGGCGGGGAAACCTTTCGGCGAACGTGTAAGCGGCAGCGACTCGTACACATCGAGAGAGCGCCGCAGTTTCTTGTCCTCGATGAGTTCGCGGAAGCGCTCATGATGCGTGAGCAGATGCGTGCGAATGGCGAAGAGCTGCTCCTTCTGTGGCAGATAGACGCCGGCTGCGATCAGCACGCTCTCCTGTGAGATCTGCACGTAGTAGCCCCCGCCGGACACCTTCTCGAGTCCGTCGCGCGACCACCAGGCGGCGACATGCGTCTTGTACGGCGTCTTGTCCGAGGAGAAACGTGTATCGCGATAGATGCGGAAGAGGCTTTTGTGCGCGGGGCGGATGTGGCCCGGCGCGTAGTCCATCATGCCGCTGGTGAGCCGTTCGATGAGCGCGAGCATGGGCTGCTTCAGCTCCTGCTCGTAAAGATCGCGGCGCGCCTCAAACCACTCGCGACGGTTATTGCGTTTCAAGTCGCGCAGGAACTTCATCCCCGCTTCGCGGAGATAGGGTACGGCCGGAGCCTTTGCTTCCGATTGCGCAGCGGACTTTTTCCGCGCTGTCTTCTTTGCAGCCTGAGCACACATGCGGGTGATTGTATGCGGAGAGCGGCGGTGGATTTTCTTAGAACGCTTATGGCGACGCATCCAGCGCTCACAGTCCTGTGATGACAGGGGTATAGACTGAAGCCGTTTGTATGAGGTGTGGCTCTCAGTTTCACCGTGGAGGCTTTCCGATGTCCGCTCACCGCACGCTTCTGGCCCTGTGCGCATTTGTCTGCGCAGGCCAGGCCCTGGCACAGTCCCCCGCGTCTGCTTCGATCGATGTTCCAGAGGGAGCGCATCTCGTGCTCAGCGCGCATGGTGAAGGCTCGCAGGTGTATACCTGCGTCGATGGGCACTGGACGCTGAAGGCGCCGGATGCCAAGCTCCTCGATGCGCATGGAACGCAGATCGGCACACACTTTGCCGGACCCACATGGAAGCTGACGGATGGCAGTGAAGTGAAGGGCAAGGCAGTGGGCTCGCAAGCTTCGCCGGATGCGGATTCCGTTCCCTGGCTGCTGCTGGAAGCCGTGCCCGGCTCGGGATCAGGCCAGTTGGCCACCGTGGCGTGGATCCGAAGGACGGAGACAAAGGGAGGAAAGGCACCCACCGCAGCTTGCAGCAGCGGTACGATGCCTATCTCTTACTCTGCAAATTACAGTTTTTATTCCCGGTAGTCCTGTCGCTTGAGGACACGGCTTCTCGATCGAGAAGCCGTCTCTACTCGCGGACCGAAATTCCGGCCGGGGGAGCCGACCACTTGACGGCGATCCTGGGGCCACAGGCAATCTGCCAGCGCAAAATGAACACGAGGCCGCAGACGAAACTCAGCGCTCCGGCCCAGCGCAGGCTGTGGGAGAGAACAAGCGGGACAGAGGCCAACCACAAGAGAGCACCTGCCAGGACACAGAAAAACGAAGCATAGCGCGAATCGCGCAAACCACGTTCGGGGGAGATCATGCGTTTTTTACTCCACTGGGCAATGTGGGGTTCCGGCTCTTCGGTCTGGCCGGTCTTCTTATCTATCCATGGAGAAGCGCGGAAGTGAGCTCATCCGCAGCGTGGGTTGCACCGGAGGATGTGCCGGCAGAAGTGTTAATCACTTTGCGCTCTGGTATTTCCTGATAACTATGATGCACCACTTTCGTGGTATTCCACGCGTCACCGGAAATCGCTCTTGTTGTGATAAAGCAACCACCTAATGATGTCAAAACGTAAATGGTAACCACCACACAACAGATAGCCCACAAAATGCGTCCCGCTAGTCTTCCGGAGTGATTTCCCGCGCCTGTCGGGGTGAAAATTTCTCACCGGCGCGCAGTGTGAGTTCCAGACGCGCTCCACGCCGCACGTGATAGACGAGCGCGGGACGAAAACAGACCACACAGGTTCCGCGCGAAAGCCGTGCGCTAGGGTACAGGATGCCGTTTCCGCCCTGCGCGAGGAGTGTGTCCGCCAGGCGTTGCGGCTCGGCATAGCACTCCGGGATCGGCTCCTTCTCGAGATACTTCTGTACCGCCGGCTGACCGCCGGTGAGGTCGTACGCCGGCATCGAGAAATCGGCCAGATAGTCATCGAAGGTGGAGACCTCGGGCTCGGGCCAGTTCACCTCTTCCAGCTGGCGCAGCTTATGGAAGCCGACCTCGGCAAGCGAGGTCTCCCGGGTGAGACCCGCGTACCAGGCGCCACGGTCCGGTCCATTGAAGCGGCCACCGTCGGGCGAAGCATGCGTGAAGGCGGCGTTGACGATGTGCGCGTAGTCGACGCCATAGACCAACTCCAGCACGCTGATGCCGGGCAGCAGACCCTCCTCGCCGAGAAGACGGTCATTGGTGGCGCTGTCGAGTTCCAACAGATCGGCGATATCCGCGTCATCGTCGGAGAGCCGCGAGAGGACGGAGCCGCTCTCGCTGAATTTTGAAGGGATGAGCCGATGCGTATTACGGAGGCGAACGGTATCGACCGGGGGTAACAATGGAGGCAGAGGCAGGGGGATGGCTTCTGCCATTACTGACCGCCGCGCCGCGCGTCGAGAAGCTGCCGCACATGGAGCATGCCGGGCTGGCCCCGCTGAATGATGTAGGCCAGAGGCGTCGAACCGCGGAACATAGGGTTCGTATTCGGCAGCGTGATCCAGGAGTCGGCCAGCTTGCGGCTATAGAGGATGTTGAGCGCCTTGAAGATGCCGACCAGGATCGAAATACGTGTAAGCATGTCCTGATCGAGCGAGCGCGCCAGGGAGCGGGTTTTCGCATCCTTCTTCCAGCTGTAATACGAGCCGGTCGAGATTCCGCCAAGCAGGGCGCGGGCTTCGGGGTCTTTCAGAGCCCATTTTTCAACGATAGCGAGGAAGCCTTTGACCGCGGCCGGGCTCAGTCTGCGGCGCACGGCTGGGTCGGAAAGATCCGCCGCTACTTCGCTGCGATAGCCAGGAACATTCGGCAAAGCCAGGGATGCTGCCATACCGATACTCTCCAAATTTGAATTCCATAGAAATCATATTTGATGAATCCTCGCTTTTCCACGCTTTTTTGTGAATGGAGCTATCCCTCGTTCTTTTTGAGACACAGTGCTCACCAGCTCCAGCCCGATTCCGTCTGACGGAACGCGGGCTGCGCTGCGGGCGTACTATCGTCAGGCCAAGAGGCGCACGCACGAGGACAGAGGCCGTTGCGCGGCCGCCGGGCCGGATTGTCGACATAGTCTGCATCGAGGTGGATCCTGTGGGCACTTTTCTTGGCGATCTCCGCCACGCGCTCCGCATGTTTGTGAAGAGTCCGGGCTTCGCCCTGGCGGCCGTGGGCGCGCTGGCGCTGGGCATCGGGGCGAATACCGCCATCTTCAGCGTGGTGAACGCAGTGCTGCTGAAGCCGCTCACCTATCCGGACTCCGACCGCATTGTGCACATGATGCAGAAAGGGCCGGACGGCAGCGGGTGGGCCGCCTCGCCGACAAAATACAACATGTGGCGCACGGAGACCGGCTCAGTGCTGCAGGACATGGCCGCTTACGACTTCGGCGGACCTGGCTTTAACCTGACGGGCGACCATCCGGAGCAGGTCCACGGCATCCACGCGAGCGAGGCCTTTTTCCGGCTCTTTGGCGCGCCGGTGATGCTGGGACGAACCTTCACACCACAGGAAGACTCTCCGAACGGCGGCAAGGTGGTGGTGCTGAGCTACGGGCTGTGGCAGAAGCGCTATGGCGGCGATCCGCAGATCGTGGGACGGTCGATTTCGCTGGGCAATGAGCCGTACACGGTGGTGGGCGTGCTGGGGCAGAGCTTCCAATCCGATCCTGAGGCGGAGCTTTTCGTGCCCTTCCAGCTCGATCCGCAGAGCACTAACCAGGGGCACTACTTTCAGGCCTCGGCGCGGATGAAGCCGGGCATCACGCTGGCGCAGGTTAACGCACAGCTGAAGGTGGTCGCCGATACGTTCCGGCGGCGGTATCCGGGCGCGATGGAGCCGCAGGTCACCTTTACCGCCGAGCCGCTGCGGGACACGATTGTGAGCGGAGTGCGGTCGTCGCTGTTCATCCTGCTGGGCGCGGTGGGCTTTGTGCTGCTGATCGCCTGCGCGAACGTGGCGAACCTGCTGCTGGTGCGTGCCACGGGGCGCAGGCGGGAGTTTGCGATCCGTGCGGCGATGGGCGCCGGGCGCGGCAGGATCGTGCTTCAACTGCTGACAGAAAGTGTGCTGCTGGCGACGGCAGGCGGTGTGCTGGGACTCATCCTTGGCTACGTAGGTGTGCGCGCGCTGCTGGCCATCAGCCCGGCGGATCTGCCGCGCGTGGGTGAAGGCGGCTCGGAGCTCGGGCTCGACTGGCGGGTGCTGGCATTCACGCTGGGCATCTCACTGCTGACAGGCATTCTCTTTGGGCTGTTTCCAGCGATCGGCGCGGCCCGGCCCGATCTGAACACCACGCTCAAGGAGAGCAGCAACCGCTCAGGCACTGGCTTCCGGCAGGGCGTGGCGCGCTCGCTGCTGGTGGTGAGCGAGGTCTCGCTGGCGCTGGTGCTGCTGATCGGCGCAGCGCTGCTGATCCGCACCTATGTGGCGACACGCAGCGTGCAGCCGGGTTTCGACACGCATCACGTGCTGACGATGGAGATGTCGGTGACAGGCGACCGCTTCTCGAAGACGGCGGCGATCGCGCAGCTGGTGCGCAACGGGCGCGAGCGGGTGAATGCGATCCCCGGCGTCGAGGCATCGGCCTCGACCTGCTGCCTGCCGCTCGAGGGCGGCTTCGGGCTGCCGTTTATTGTCGTGGGGCGGCCGCTCGGCAAGGATCAGCAGACCGGCGGCGGAGGCTGGATGAGCGCATCGCCCGGATACTTTTCGACCTTCAAGATACCGATTCTGCGGGGGCGCGACTTCACCGATCAGGACACCGCTGACGCACCGGGCGTGGTGCTCATCAACCAGGCGATGGCAAAGCAGTTCTGGCAGAAGGAAAACCCGGTGGGCCAGCAGATCATCATTGGCAAGGGTGTGGGGCCGCAGTTCGAAGAACCAGCGCGACAGATCATCGGTATTGTCGGCGATATTCACGACCATGGCCTGAACCGCGATCCCGACCCGATGATGATCGTGCCACAGGCACAGGTGACGGACGGCATGACCGCGCTCAACGCCACCATCGGGCCGATTGTATGGGTGATGCGCACGCAGGGAGATCCGCACCAGCTTTCCTCGGCCATCGTCGAACAACTGCGCCAGGCGAGCGGCGGCTTCCCGGTGGCGCGGGTGCGCACGATGGATGAGGTCGTGGTGCGATCGACGGCGCGCGAGGACTTTAACATGCTGCTGCTGACGATCTTCGGCACTTCAGCGCTGCTGCTGGCGGCAATCGGCATCTACGGCCTGATGGCCTACTCGGTGCAACAGCGCACGCAGGAGATGGGCATCCGCATGGCACTGGGCGCGGACCGTGCGCGTATCCGCAATCTGGTGGTGTGGCACGGCATGCGACTGACGCTGGCGGGCGTCGTGATCGGCGTAGGCGCGGCCTTCGGCCTTACACGGCTGCTGGCCAGCTTCCTCTTCGGAGTAAAGGTCTACGATCCAGCCGTATTTGTAACTGTGCCGGTGATCTTAACGCTGGTGGCTCTGGCCGCAGTGTGGATGCCGGCCACCCGCGCCTCCAGGCTGGACCCGATGCAGGCATTGCGCGTGGAGTAAACGACAACGTCACGCGGCCGCGATAGCATCGTGGCATGAGCGAACCTGTTGCTGTGATCACCGGGGCCGCGCAGGGCATCGGCCGACGCACCGCCGATCTGCTGGCTGCTGAAGGCTATCGGATAGCGGTCATCGACCTGCACGCACCCGCGCACGCCTTCTCGAGCGATGTGCTGCTTTACCTTGGCAACATTACGCAGGAAGCCACGGTCGAGGCCTTCGTCGATGCCGTCTTCACGCGCTACGGGCGTGCGGATGTACTGGTGAACAACGCCGGCATCAGCCACATCGCACCGGCAGAAACGATCTCCGCCGCGGACTACCGGCGCGTGCTCGAGGTGAACCTCGTCGCGCCGTTTCTACTGGCGAAGGAATTCGGCGAGCAGATGCTCGATGCGGGCAGCGGGTCGATCGTGAATGTAGCCTCGATCGCAGGTATCGCCGGTGTTGGCGATCGCGCCGCGTACAACGCATCGAAGCATGGGCTGATCGGGCTCACGCGCACGCTGGCTGCCGAGTGGGGCGGACGTGGAGTGCGCGTGAATGCGGTATGTCCGGGCTGGGTGAAGACGGAGATGGACGAGGCCGACCAGGCAGGCGGCAGCTACTCCGATGAGGACATCTCGCAGCGTGTGCCGATGGGCCGCTTCGCAACGCCGGAAGACATTGCGCAGGCGATTGCGTATCTCGCCGATAGCCGTAGGAGCGGCTTCGTGAACGGGCACACACTGGTCGTCGACGGAGGCTGGACAGCCGATGCGAGCTGGGAGCGCCTGCGATTGAGCAAGCGCGGCAACGCGGCCGAGGGAGGATCGCGATGAAGCTGCGCACGCTGGGGCGCAGCGGGCTGCGCATCTCCGGAATTGGACTGGGCACATGGGGCATGGGCGGCGCGGTTACCGGCTGGCATGGCGCGGACGACGCGACCTGCACGGCTGCCATCCATCGCGCACTTGACCTGGGACTAAACTTTATCGACACGGCGCTTTCTTACGGCGAAGGGCATAGCGAGCGGCTGATCGGCGCGGCGCTGGCGGCAAAGCCGGACGCGCAGGTGATGGTCGCCTCGAAGATTCCGCCGAAGAACGGGTTCCAGAATGCGCGCTCGCCGGAGACGCCGCTCTCCGCGGCCTTTCCTCCGGAGCATGTGATCGCCGCAACGGAAGAGAGCCTGCGCAATCTGCGCCGCGAGACATTGGAGTTGCAGCAGCTGCATCTTTGGCATGATGCATGGCTCGCGAGCACAGCCGAACGCGATGCGCTCTTCGAAGCGATCGCGCGGCTGCGCGAGCAGGGCAAGATCCGCGCCTTCGGCATTTCGATCCTGCGCAGCAATCCGGAGAATGGCGTCGCGCTGATCGAGAGCGGCCAGGTGGATGCGGTGCAGGTGATCTACAACATCTTCGACCAACGCGCGGTGACGCGGCTGTTTCCGCTATGCCTTGAGCGGAATGTTGGCGTGCTGGCGCGCGTGCCGCTCGACGAAGGCGGCCTCACCGGCACCATCACCGCAGAGACTGCTTTCCCCGAGGGCGACTTCCGCACAGGCTATTTTCAGGGGGAGCGCAAGCGTGAGGTTGCCGAGCGCTGCGCGGCAATCGTGAACGATCTGCACGCGACTGATGAGAGCATCACGCTGGCGGAACTGCCGCGCATCGCGTTGCAGTTTGCGCTGGCGCATCCTGCGGTCACGGCGACGATTCCCGGAATGCGCTCGCCGCGCAATGCCGAGCGCAACTGTGCCATCAGCGATCTGCCTCCGCTTACACCGGAGCAGATCGCGATCCTCGAACGCCATAGCTGGGCGCGCAACTGGTAAATACCTACTCTGCGCAGAAGAAGGGCCGTCGTGAAGACGGCCCTTCTTTTTTTACCAGCGATGCGTCAGTACTTGGCGACGTTCACATAGAAGAGATCGGTCGCGACATCGAACTGATCCTTCGTGAGCGAGGTCTTCATCGTCTGCCACTGCTCGGTGGGCGTGATGCGCTGCCACTTGCCCTTTTCGCCAACGAGGATGGGCATGGCGAAGTCTGCTTCGTCGACGCGCCATTTGTAGCTGACCGTGCCCTGCGAAGGATCGAAGAAGAGTTCAAGCGTGGGGATGTCGGCATGGCGCAGGTACTGGTTGAAGATTGGAGTGAGATTCATGCCGGTCTCGTGGTTGAAGTACGTCACCACATCTTCCGTCATGATGTTGTGGTACTTGAACTCCTGGAAGAAGTTGTAGAGCAGCGGCCACCACTTGTCATCGTTATCGACAACAGAGCGCAGCGTGTTGAGCATGAGCGCGCCCTTGAAGTACTGGTCCTCTGTGGGGTTGCCATTGACGCCGCGCTCGGTGATGATGGGCCGCTCGTTGAAGATCTTTGGCTTCATGCCGTTGATGTAGCGGATCGCATCGTCGCGTCCCCAGCGGTATTCGACATAGAGCGCCTCGAGGTACGTCGTCCATCCTTCATGGATCCACATATCGGAGCGATCGGCCGCAGAAACGGCATTGCCGAACCACTCGTGGCCGCTCTCGTGGATGATGATGAAGTCGAACTTCGGGCTGATGCCGACACCCGTCCAATCCTTACCAAGATAACCATTCTCGAAGTGATTGCCGTAAGCAACGGCGCTCTGGTGCTCCATGCCGGAGTAGGGCACTTCGATGAGCTTATAGCCGTCTTCAATGAAAGGATAAGGGCCGAAGTAGTGCGCGTAGGCGTTGAGCATTTCTCCCGACTGCGCAAACTGCTTCTGTGCCTTTTCGAGATCGCCGGGGAGCGCGTAGAAATCGAGCGTAAGGCCGCCAAGGCGCTCGCCGAAGTGCTGATAATCGCCGATGTTCAGCGCCACATCGTAGTTGTTGATGGGGTAGTGGACGACCCAGTCCCAGCGCGTGTAGCCGTCGCCCAGATCCTTGTGGCCGAGCATGCGGCCGTTTGAGATATCGACGAGGTTGTTCGGCACCGCGACACTGATCTCCATGTTCTCGACCTCATCGCGCCACTGATCTTTGTTCGGCCACCAGAGGCTCGCGCCCTCGTCCTCACAGGAGGTATAAATCCAGGGCTTGCCGGTAGGGTCCTTGTCGAAGACGAATCCACCGAAGCGGCCGGTCTTGAGCGGATGGCCGGAGTAATAGAAGTCGATGGAGTAGGTCGCGCCCTGGTGCAGCGTCTCGGGGAAATCGATGAAGACGGCGCCTGAATCACGCTCGTACTTCAGTTCCGTCGTGCCCAGCAAAATTTTGTCGACGTTCATCGCCTGGTGCAGGTCGAGCTGGATGCGGTTGCCGTCCGAGAGCATGCGGAAGGTGATGGTGTTCTTGCCGCTGACCGTCTGCTTATCGGGATCGACGCGAATGTCGAGGTGATAGGAGATGAGGTCGTTGTTTGCACGATAAGGACCGTACATCCCGCGCAGAATGTCCGCGCGGGTGACGGGAGCCGGCGGGCCTTCGCTCTTGCGAGGCTTTGCGGGCGGCATGGCAGCCGTCTGGCCGGAAGACGCGGCGGCGGACGGCGCGTTCGCGGGAGCATTCTGGGCCCGCGCAAATGCGGACGATCCGAGAACAAGAAAAGAGGCGAGCAGGGCACGCAAAGACAAGGCGGACGGGAACATGCCATTAAGCGTAAACGAGCGCCATGGCAGCCGTCACAGCGGTCTCTCTACCGGCGGGAAACAAAAGTCTATTGACATGCCGTGGGCTTCCGCCCTACTCTCACCCCTAATATGTTTAGGGAAAAAGATACCGACGCTGGACAACTCATCCAGGGCACGCTCGAAATGCTCGTGCTGCGAGCGCTGATACGCGGCCCACAACACGGATACGCAGTCGCCGAGTGGATTCACAACACTTCCCAGCAGGTGCTGCGCGTGGAAGAGGGCGCGCTGTATCCGGCGCTGCATCGCCTGGAGCTGCGCGGGCTTCTCGCGGCGAAGTGGGGCACATCGGAAAACAACCGGCGGGCAAAGTTCTACCAGCTGACGGCAGAGGGAAAGAAGCGGCTCGATGCGGAGACGCAGCGCTGGGCAAGGCTTTCCGCGGCTGTTGCGTTTGTCATGCAGGCTTCCTAAGGAGAGATCACCATGTCCCACGGCATGCACGGATTCCGTCTCAGGCTCAAGGCGCTCTTCCATAAGCAGCGTATGGATCGGGATATGGCTGAAGAACTTGCCTTTCACCAGACGATGATGCGCGAGAAGATGCTGCGCGAAGGCGTGCCGCCGGGCGCTGCCGAGGCCGCAACACGGCGCAGCTTCGGCAGCGAGGCACGCTGGCACGAGCGGCTGCGCGAACTCTGGCAGTTTCGCAGCTTCGAACAGCTCAAGCGGGATGTGGTCTTCTCGCTGCGGCTGCTCCGGAAGTCACCCGTCTTCACGACCGTGGCCGTGCTGACACTGGCGCTGGGCATCGGCGCAAACATGGCCATTTTTTCCATGATTAACGCACTGCTGCTGCGCCCGCTGCCAGTGCCGCATAGCGACGAGCTGGCGGTGATTCGCATCGATGCGGGACCGCGGGACGAAGGGCCACAGTACAGCCTTGCATCGCCGTTCTTCCGCAGCCTGGAGCGCCGGCATGACGTGTTCCAGCAGGTCTTCGCCTTCAGCCGTTATCCGTTTAATGTACGCATGCACGGCGGCATCGAAGCGATGCCGGGACAGATGGTAGGCGGAGAGTATTTTTCCGGCCTCGAGGTGCGGCCTGTGCTGGGCCGCGCACTTACACCGCAGGATGACACTCCGGGCGCACCGGTGCAGGCTCTCGTATTGAGCTACGACACATGGCAGCAGCGCTTCGGTGGCAACCCTGCCGTGCTTGGACAGACGCTCGAAGTGAGCAAACTCATGTTCACCATCGTAGGCGTGATGCCGAAGGGCTTTTATGGCGCGGACCCGACGGACCGGCCGGCCTTCTTTATCCCACTGGCGACCGAGCCGCTATTCAACCCGGAAAACAGCATGACAAAGGCCGGCTATCACGGGTGGTGGCTCTCGGTGATGGGGCGTCGTCAGCCAAACGTCACTCTGCAACAGGCGAGTGCGGCACTGCAGACCGAGACAGAGCCTATTCTTCGCGAAGGTGTGCCGGATGCGGGGTGGATCAAGCAGTCTCTGAAAGACCATTTCCAATTTAATGCGGAAGCCGGCAATCGCGGATTCACCTACATGCGTCTGCAGTTCGCAAATCCGCTTTACGTCGTCTTCGCCATGTGCGGCGGCATCCTGCTGCTGGCATGCCTGAACCTTGCAAGCCTGCTGTTGGCACGCGGCGCCTCGCGCGAGCGTGAGCTGGCCACGCGGCTGGCGCTGGGCGCGGCGCGCATACGGCTTGTGCAGCAGATGTTGATCGAGAGCCTGCTGCTGGGCATCGCGGGCACGACGATCGGCCTGGCTTTCGCACCCCTGGTCAGCCACTCGCTCTCTGCCATCCTGTTGGCGAACAATTCCATTGCGGCTCCGCATCTCGATACCTCGCTCGACCTGCGAGTCTTCGCCTTCGCGGTGCTACTGGTGGCGGTGCTGACGCTTTTGACCGGCCTGTTGCCGGCACTGCGAGCGACTGGCGGCAGCGTGAACGAACATCTGAAAGAAGGCCAGCATGCATCGCGCGATTACACGCGGCGAGCGCTGTTGCCAAAGATGTTGATGGCCTCGGAGGTCGGCCTTGCTTTGATCCTGCTGATCGGCGCAGGACTGCTGGCGGCGAGCCTGGTACGGCTCTATCGCTCAGGCATCGGTTACGACCCGAAGGGACTCGAGCTGCTCAGCTTCAACATGGAGACGGAGAAGCTGCACGGAGACGCGCTGGCGCGACGATACCAGGAGATCGGCGAAGGACTCTCGCGGCAGCCGGGTGTCCGTAGCGTGAGCTTCGTTCTGATTTCGCCTTTCATGGGGATGAGCTGGGACCAGGGATTCACTCCGCAGGGCGAGAAAACAGAGAAGGACATCTGGATGAACGTGGTGGCTCCGGGTTATTTTTCGACCTCGGGTATCGCGATGCTTACCGGGCATGACTTCTCGGCTTCGGACAGCGCTTCTTCCAGCCTGAAAGCGGTGATCAACCAGGAGGCAGCAAAGCTGCTCTTTCCGAATCGCAATCCAATCGGACTGCACATCACGCGCAAAGACGCCCACAGCGACAAGATGCTTGCGTACGAGGTGATCGCTGTGGTGGGGAATGCGAAGTACAACGACGTGCATGCGCCTGCTCCGGCAACGGTGTACCTGACGATCGCGCAGAATATCGACCCCTTCAGCTCGTACAACGCCATGGTGAGGATGGCCGACACGAAGGCTCCGCTGGGACCGCTGCTGGCCGCGGCCCGCGATGTGACGCGGCGCGTGGCACCGGATATTGCAGCGCCCACGCTGACCTCGCTGTACCAGACGGTGGACAACGCTCTCGCCACCGAGCGCGTGATGGTGCTGCTGGCGCTTTACTTCGCCGCTGTAGCTCTGCTGGTTACAGGTATTGGGCTCTACGGCACACTGGCCTACGCGACCGCGCGGCGCACGAGCGAGATCGGCATCCGGATCGCGCTGGGCGCGCAGAGGGAGCGGGTAGTGGCCCTGATCTTCCGTGAGAACGCGATGCTCGCACTGACCGGTGTGGCTGCGGGCCTCCTGCTGGCATTGTTTGCGGCGCGGGTACTCACGCACCTGAACTTTCTCTTCGCCACCAGCGCGCACGATCCCATGGTGCTGGCGTTGGCCGTGCTGGCGCTGGCCATCGTGGCCGCTGCGGCATCGCTGGTGCCGGCGGTGCGGGCCGCGCGGATCAATCCGATACGGGCGATCCGGTGTGAGTGAGGGCTTGCGTGGACAAACACAACGGCGGAGCCTCTTGGCTCCGCCGTTTGCTTTGTGTCACAACATTCGTTCTCTTAGACAATCTCCGCGCGTGCCACCTTTGTCTGCTCCGCCGTCGCAAAATCCTTCACCGTGAGAATGCCGGTGCTGGCTTCATCTTCGCCGAGGAGGATGATCTTCTTTGCCAGCTTGTTGGCCAGTTCGAAGGATTTCTTCAGGCGGAAGCTGCCATCGCCGATCTCGATGCGCAGGCCTTTGCGGCGCAGCTCGCGCGCGAGTTCCAGCGCTGCGGGGTTCTGCGCGATGGAGAGCGGCGCGATGTAGTAGTCGGCGAGCGTCGCGGTCTGTTGCCGCTCTGCCTGCAGTGTGAGAATCAGCCGGTCCTCGCCCATAGCGAAGCCGATGCCCGGAGCCTTCGGTCCGCCGATGTTCTCGGATAGCCCGTCATAGCGTCCGCCGCCAAGCAGCGCATTCTGCGCGCCGAGGCCACCGTGCGTGAACTCAAATGTCGTGCGCGTGTAGTAGTCGAGGCCGCGCACCAGGCGCGGATTTACGCGGTACGGCACGCCGCAGGCGTCGAGCGCGGCCAGCACCTGCTCGAAGTGCGCCTTTGACTCCTCATCGAGATAGTCGGCGATCTTGGGCAGGTTGTTGATGAGCTCCTGATCGTTCGGGTCCTTCGAATCGAGCACGCGCAGGGGATTCGTCTCGGCGCGGCGCTGGTTGTCCTCGCACATCAGGTGCTTGACCGGCGCAAGCGCCTCGCGCAGCGCTGCGATGTAGCGCGGGCGATCAGTGGCTGAGCCGACGGAGTTGATCTCGAGCGTCCATCCCTCGATGCCCAGCTCGTTCAGGAAGGTCGCGAGCATTTCGAGGACCTCGGCATCGCGCAGCGGCGATTCGGAACCGGCGCTGATGGGGCCGATAACCTCGGCGCCGATCTGCCAGAACTGGCGATAGCGGCCCTTCTGCGGGCGCTCGCGGCGGAACTGCGGTCCGATGTAGAAGAGCTTCTGCAGCAGGCCCGTATCGCCGAGCTTGTGCTCGATGTAGGCGCGGACCACGCCGGCAGTGTTCTCGGGACGCAGCGTGAGCGACTGCGCCTTTTCCGATTGCGCACGCGCGCGGTCCTCCCAGGTGTACATCTCCTTCGAGACGATGTCCGTCTCCTCGCCCACGCCGCGGGCGAAGAGGCTCGTGTCCTCGAAGAGAGGGGTGCGGATTTCGCCGAAGTTATAGTGGCCGAAGACGCGGCGGGCAGTGGCTTCGACGTGGTTCCAGAGTTCGGTTTCCGGCGGCAGGAGATCGCGTGTGCCGCGCACGGCTTTCAATGTGCTCATTCGATAAAAGGCCTTGTTTCAAGGTTACCAGCCACTGCGCATGGCGCGGGACTGGCTGTCCAGGCCATTCGCCATTGGCGCCCGCACCCACTGGTCGCGATAAGCGATGAGTTGCGGCAACCGGCACGAGTCTGCGGTACTCTTACCCGCAGGAGCTTGCATGAGCCAGATTCCGCCGTATCCGCCGGTGATTGTGGCGCGCACCAAAAGCGTGGCGCTGAGCCTGGTGCTGACTTTCTTCCTTGGCCCGCTGGGGATGCTCTACAGCACTATCCCCGGCGCCATCCTCATGATCATCGTTTCGATTCCCCTGTTCGTGATCACGCTGGGGCATGCGGGGTTCATCATCTGGCCGGTTTCGATGATCTGGGGCGCGTGGGCCGCGCATCGCTATAACCAGCGGCTGCTGGGGCGGGCGGGGTTTTAGTTCACGCCCAAGCGGAGCCTGGATGAGCATATTCATCCTTGTGGATGCAGGAGAACAGCAGGTTCCCCGCTTTGCTCGCGCTGCTCACGCTGCTCACGCTGGTCGGAATGACAGATCTTCAGGATAAGAATTCCGCATTGGATTTCCTCCCCGCTGTGTTCTGATGGGCCTTATTGAAGCCCATGCGCGCTGCTCTCGAACGCTATTTTGAGTTTTCCCGCCTGGGGACGAACTGGCGGACAGAGTTCTTTGCCGGTCTGACGACCTTCGTCACCATGGCGTACATCATCCTGGTGAACCCGGCGATTCTCGCCCAGGCGGGTATCCCGCTGCCCGCGGTGACCGCGGCCACCTGCCTCTCAGCGGCCTTCGGATGCCTGCTGATGGGCATCATCGCGCGCTACCCGGTGGCGCTCGCGCCGGGCATGGGACTAAACGCCTACTTCACTTACACGGTAGTCCTGAAGATGGGCGTCCCATGGCAGACGGCGCTGGGCGCGGTCTTCATCTCGGGCATCGCCTTCCTTCTGCTCACGGCGGTCGGCATCCGGCAGCTCATCCTGCGCAGCATTCCCAAGGAGCTGTACGCGGCGGTCGCTGGCGGCATCGGGCTATTCATTGCCTTTATCGGACTGCACAACGCAGGCATCATCACTGCGGCTCCGGCGACGCTGGTAACTCTGGGCAACGTGCGCGATCCGCAGACAGCGCTGGCATTGATCGGCGTTGTCGTGATCGGCGTACTGCAGGTGTGGCGGGTGCGCGGGGCTATCCTGATTGGCGTGCTGGCGATCACCATCGCCGCGGTACCCTTCCATCTCGTGCACTGGAAGGTGTCCTCATACAAACTCTCGGCGCTGACCCTGACCGCCTTTCGCCTCGATATCCGTTCGGCGCTGCACGTGGGACTGCTTGAGATCATCTTCGTCTTCTTCTTCGTGGACCTCTTCGACAACCTTGGCACGCTGGTGGCGGTGGCGAAGAAGGCCGAGCT
The DNA here is from genome assembly GCF_047605705.1 of Silvibacterium sp. Taxonomy (NCBI): domain Bacteria; kingdom Pseudomonadati; phylum Acidobacteriota; class Terriglobia; order Terriglobales; family Acidobacteriaceae; genus Silvibacterium; species Silvibacterium sp. The sequence goes on from NZ_JASGFD010000014.1 coordinate 48,844, forward strand.
GATCGAAAAAGACGGCTCGATTCCGCGGCTGAACCGCATCCTCTTTGCCGATGCGGCGGCGACGGTCCTGGGCTCGCTGACGGGGACCTCGACCGTGACCAGCTATGTGGAGTCTAGCGCGGGTGTGGCTGCGGGTGGACGCAGCGGCGTGACGGCCATTGTAACCGGGCTGCTCTTCCTGCTGGCGCTGGGAGCTGCGCCGCTGGTCGGCATCATACCTACGGCGGCGACGGCGCCCGCGCTCATCATCGTGGGCAGCCTGATGTTGGCGACGGTCACCGAGATCGAATGGACCGATCCCCTGGCCGCGATTCCCGCCTTCCTGACGCTGATCATGATCCCGCTCTCGGCCTCGATCGCGAACGGGCTGGGCTTCGGGGTTATCGCCTATGCCTGCGTCCATCTGCTCACGGGGCGTTTCCGCAAACAGGACTGGCTGCTTTACCTGCTGGCCGTGCTCTTCCTGGCGCGGTTCGTCTACATGGCCAACGCGGCTTAAGCACTCGGCAGAAGAAGTTACTTCGGTGCAAGGTTTGAGCTATGCCAGCACCTGCTCATGCGAGCGGAATCGGTTGATTTTGCTTGATTTTGATCGCGCACAAGGCTCTTCGCCTCATCCCCCAAGTTGGGAATATCTCTTCGCTGGAAACTTCGGTAACATAAGCGCGCAACCCCGAAATGCCGGTCCTTCCAAAGGCCAAAGGCTGCCGGGGAGGACTTTCTTTTCCGGGAGCTGGCGCGCGGTGCGGATGAGCAGAACAACGAGGCAGGCAGCAGCGGTGCTGGCGACAGTGGGCGCGATGGCGCTCGCCGGATGCGAATCGGTCCAGACAACCTCCCAGTCGACGCTGCTGCGCATGATCGATGCCAGCACAAACGCCCAGGGCGTGGACATGTACGTCAACGGCACGGAGATTGTCAGCAATCAGGGCGCACCCGGAATTTCGAACTACGGCGATGTGGCCTCGGGCTCGACGACGATCAAGGTCTATCCCACGGGCAAGACCACGCCCGTGGATGCGCAGGTGACGGGCACGCTGGCCGCAGGCGGGCAGTATTCTCTGCTGCTGACCGACAACGGTACAGGAGAGACGGCCACGCTGCTGACCGACCAGACAGCAACGGCTCCCTCCAGCGATTTTGCACTAAGAATTGTGCAGGAGGCCAGCGCCGTGGGCGGCGTGGACGTCTACCTGGTAACGCCGGGAACACTTTCCACCACGACTTCCACCTCCACCACTACGACCACCACTCTGGCTGACCTGACGCCGCTGGTGACCGACCTGGGAGCCGGTTCCACCATGGCGTATACGGATGAGCCAGCAGGAACCTACGAAATCGTGATCGAGCCGACAGGCGTGACCGACCTTACCAAGGCCTACACCATCAGCTCGACTACCTTTTCGAGCGGTGCGGTCCGCACGATGCTGGTGGCAAATGCCTCAGCCACCAGCACCTCCAAGATGACCACGGTGATTGCGGACGACGTGGATTAGGCCGCCAAATAGATGCACTGGAAGTAGTGCAATCCAAAAGAAATAGCCTTGCCGCCGCCTTAGGAATGGCGAGGCTGGATCCATCGCCCGGACCTGATTTTAGGTCCGGGCGATTTTTTTTGGATTTTTTGGGTTTGCTTTCCCGCGAAGCGGGGGAAATTTTTCCAAAGATCCCACAGGTGGCTGTGAAAGGTTCGGATAAGGCGTTTTCTGTGGAAGAAGTGGATATCCGCAACGTGCATGAAATCTGACGATTTGAGAGTTTTCCACGATACCCACAGGTTTTTCCACGCGATTTTCAAACTGGCCTGTGTGGAAGAAGGAAAACCCGGGGAGGGTGTGAAGGGTTTCCACCCGGTCTTCCCGCTTTTGCGAAATTTCCAGACGAGTTTTGGAAAACTTGTACCGAACCTATCTGCGTGCAGAAACGTGGTTTGGCCTGAATTTCCACTTTTCCTAGCCAATCTGCTGTTACTGCGGAGGAAATATCCCTAAAAACTCGTAGTACCCGTAGCCGTTTCCGGGCGGGCAGCGAGAAAGGCGGAATCCGCTGAAGGGCGGTTCGGGAAAGTGTCTGTATTTCCTGATTGAAAGCGAGTTTTCCACCGGGCGGTGAAAAGCGGTTTGTTACTAGAATGAAGCCGTGGCCAGCCCCATTTGGCAGAAGCTGCTTCGGCGGCATCCCTGGGTGGTGTAGAGTGGGCGCAATCGCAGAGGGGGTTCCGTATGTCAGGCGCAGCGACAGGACTGGGTATCGAGAGCGAAAATTCAGTGCCGGTGACCGGCCAGGGTGCCAATATGGAGATCAGCATCAGCCGTCAGGATCTGCTGCGGGAATTGACCGCGACGCAGAGCGTTGTTGAGCGCAAGACGACGATTCCGATCCTCTCGAACTTTCTGATCGAGGCCGACGAGGACCAGATCACCATCACGGCGACCGACCTGGACCAGAGCATGAAGACCTCATGCAAGGCCAAGGTGAAGAAGCCCGGTTCGTGCACCATCCCGGCGCGCAAGCTGTATGACTACATCAAGCTGCTCGGCGACGGCGACATCTCCATCAAACTGATGGACAACCATTGGGTGCAGATCCGCTCCGGCCGCTCGAACACCAAGATGGTGGGCATGGCGCGCGCAAACTTCCCCCAGGTGCCGGAGTTTCCGCAGACCGCGGCGACCAGCATCCCTGCCGCGTCGCTCAAGAACTGTATTGCCAAGACGATATTCGCCATCTCGAATGAGGAGTCGCGCTACACCTTGAATGGCGCGCTGATGATCCTCAAGGCCGAATCGCTGGCGATGGTTGCGACCGACGGACATCGTCTCTCTTTCATTGAAAAAGGCGGCGAAACCCTTTCGAATGTGTCGGGTGAGCGCAAGACTCTGATTCCGCGCAAGGCTCTTGCCGAGCTGCAGTCGCTGCTCTCGAACACGGAGGCTGAGACGATCGAGTTTGCCGAGGATGACCACACGCTCTTCTTCCGCGTAGGACACCGCGTGCTGACCAGTCGCAAGCTGACCGGGCAGTTTCCGAATTACGAAGCGGTGATGCCGCGCGAGAATACGAAGTTCGTGATCGTGCGCAGCGAAGACCTGATGGGCTCGATCCAGCGCGTGGCGCAATTTGCCGATGAGCGTTCGGGCGCGGTCAAGCTGCGGCTCGAGCAGAATGAGCTGAAGCTCTCGTCCTCGTCGACGGATTCGGGCGAATCGGAAGACGTCATCGAATCGCCGTATGCCTTCGATCCGCTGGTGGTGGGCTTCAATTCCTCCTACCTGATCGATTTTCTGCGGGCAATCGGTAACACGGGCGAGGTGCGGCTCGAGTTTAAGGATGCTCAGTCGGCAGGACAGATCCGGCCGGAAGATGCGGAAGACGAGTATCGCTACCGCTACATCATCATGCCGATGCGTATCTGATCGCACAGATCAGGCTTAAAGAACAAAACAATAGGCATCCAGCTTCTCCTGGATGCCTGTTTTCATTTCTGTCTCTGATTTACTTTTGCGGGGCAGCGGCTTTATTCGCCTGGTCGGCCTTTTCCTGCTCCTGTGTTGCCTTGTCCTGAGCTTCCTTGGCCTTTGCGGCGCTCTTTGCGGCCTTCGCGTTCTGCTTGGCTGCATTTTCTTCCGTCTTTTGCTGCTTCTTCTGCGCCTTGAGCTGGTCCTTGCTCATCGGCTGGGATTGGGATGACTGGGCCGGAGCGGCGGAGGTATCGCTGCTGGGTGGGGTGCTCTGCTGCGCGTGGCTCAGTGCAACGGTGAAGACGGACAGGCAGGCAATCTTGATAACGAGCGACTTCTTTGAAAACACGGGCTCTCTCCTCGATGTCGATAGGAAGTGAGATGCAGGAGAGATCGCGCGCGAACAGAAAGCCCCAGCTGGTGGCCGGGGCTTCTGGTTAGGACTGCGAGCGAGTTACTGGGGACGACGGTTCTCTTCAGGCCGCTGCTCCTGGGGTTTTGCCTGCTGTTGCGGCCGGGCCTGTTGCTGAGGCCGGGCAGCCGGCTGAGCGGGCCGAGCCTGCTGTTGTGCAGGTCTGGTTTGCTGTTGTGGCCGTTCCTGCGGCTGAGCGGGCCGCTGTGCTGGCCGGTTGGCTGTGCCTCCCGGTGCGGGGCGTTGTGTGCCGCCGCTTCCCGGAGCCGGATGGACAGCGCCACCCGGACGTTCATTCCCCGGCCGGTTGTTGTTGTTTCCAGGGGTGGGCCGGGCATTGTTGCCGGGCCGCGCTTCATTTCCTGGGCGTGCTGCATTTCCCGGCCGGTTTACTCCGGGATTGCCCCCAGGGCGCGCGCGGTTGAATTCGGCAGCGGAGTTGGCCGGGCGATCAAGCGCGGCAACGGCGGGTCGTCCGTGATTCTGTGAGGCCCAGTTGGCCTTGTTATCGCGGGCGAAACGCTCCTGGTTGCTCTGTGCGCCAGTGGGTCCGAAGCGGCGCTGCTGCTCGGCGCGCATCTGGTCGGCGTTGGGCCGTATCTGGATGCCGCCGCGTCCTCCGTTGAAGCTGACCCGGTTGTTGTTATTGTTCACGATGACCGTGCGGTCGATGTAGGTGTTGCGGATGATGGTGGTGTTCACCCGCACGATTGCGGTGTTGTAGCTGAAATAGCCGCCGTTCCAGCGTCCGCCGTAGAAGCCGGTGCCCGGATAGCCGAAGCCGTAGTTCACACCGCCGTAGAAGCCGACCGTCGGTCCCCAGTAGCCGGCGTGCCAGATGTAGGCGTTACTGCCCCATCCCCAGTAGCCGGGCGTCCAGAGCAGGCCGGGTGAAGGCGCGAGGACCCATGTTCCCGGCACCCAGTAGTAGCCGATGGGTCCCCAGGCCCAGTAGCCGGGTGTCCAGATGTAGTTCGGCTCTGGGCAGATGGGCTGCTCGTAGACGGGCAGCACGGGCGGCGCAATGGTGATCGAGATACCGATCTGCGCCTGTGCGGGCGCAGCATGCACGGCAAGAAGCCCGGCAGCAGAGAGTGCGAGGGCCGCGGTGCGGAGGAGACGGCGGAGGGTTTTCATGTGGGTATCCTTTTCGACTGCCTTCCGGTAAACACGGCTGCGGACAAATGGTCTCGCAGCTCGAAACAATGTGCAGCGAATGCTAAATCCTTGCTACGACGGGAGAACAGGGGACGGGCTGCGGGTAGCGATTACTCGGAGTTGGGCTGCGACGGAGTGGTTGCCTCCGGTGGTCGCAAAATTGTCACCTTGACAGCTTTCTTACCCCTTTTTAGTCTATGCCTACTATCACCATGCCTATGTTTTCGAAGAAGCGACCTTCCCGTGATCTTTTTCCTGGCGCACTCGAGATGATGATTCTCGAGTCGCTTCGGCGGCAGCCGGCGCATGGCTATGCGCTGGTGCAGCATATTCAGCAACGTTCGAACCAGATCCTGCAGGTCGAGGAGGGATCGCTGTACCCGGCTCTCCAGCGGCTCCTGAAAGACAAGCTGGTGAAGGCGGAGTGGGGCATCTCGTCGACCAACCGCCGGGTGCGGACCTACACCATTACCGCCGCAGGACTGAAACATCTGGAGCAGGAACGGACGAGCTTTGAACGGATGTTCGAAGGCATCGCGCTGGTTCTGGGTACAGTCGGCAACGCAAATTCGTAACTGTAACTGTGACAGTTTTTTTTAAGAAAGAGCAAGGGTGCGAGCATGAGCTGGTTCTCACGTATATTTCGCCGCCGCGGTATTTATGCCGATTATTCCGAAGAACTGCGTTCGCACCTGGAAGAACGCGCGGAGCAACTGATGCGTGATGATGGGATTTCTCGCGAAGAAGCGGAGCAGCGCGCACGCCGGGCTTTCGGCAATGCCACGCTGATCGAAGAGCGCGGGCGCGAGGCCTGGCAGTGGCCGGGCATCGAGAACCTGCTGCGCGACCTGAGCTACTCGGCGCGGCTGCTGCGCCGCACGCCGGGGTTTACGGCTGTTGCGCTGCTGACGCTGACGCTCGGCATCGGCGCGAATATGGCGGTCTTCAGCCTGCTGAATGGGCTGTTGCTGAAGCCGCTGCCGGTGCCGGAGGCGAATAGGCTGGTGCTTTTCAAGCTGAATGGCGACCAGCTCAAGTACAGCTTCTGCGCACCGTTGTTGCGGGCGCTGGAGAAGCGGCACGAGGTCTTCAGCGATGTGTTCGGTTTCTCAAAGCGTGATTTGAAATACCGTGACGGTTCGGCCACCGCGCGAGTGGAGAGCACGCTGGTGAGTGGACAGTTCTTCCACGCGATGGGTGTCGCGCCGGAGCTTGGCCGTACGCTGACTCCGAACGACGATCGCAAGGACGGTCACGAGAGTGGCTATCCGGCCGTTGTCAGCGATGGATTCTGGAAGACTCGCCTCGGGCAAGACCCTTATGTGCTGGGGCGGCACATGATTCTCAACGATGTGACATTCACGGTTGTGGGAGTGATGCCTGCTTCCTTCATCGGAGCGGATCCCTCGCAGCGGCCTGAGATCTATGTGCCGATTACCGCGGAATCGCTGATCGATGCGCCGTTCGATGGTATAACGGGTGGCGCTAGCACCTGGTGGATCCGCATGGGAGCGCGCCTGCAGCCGGGCGTGAGTTTCGCAAAGGCCGACGCGGCGATGGGCAGCATCTCGGCTTCGGCGATTGCTGAAGCCATTCCTGCGGACGTGATGATTTTCAAGTTGACGCGGAGTTCCATGCGCATCCTGATCGAGCCGGGCGCGGGTGGCTTCTCGATGCTCCGCACGGAATATCGTGCCCCTTTGATGATGATTTTCGCGCTGTGTCTGCTGGTGCTGGTGCTCGCCTGTGTGAACCTTGCAAGCCTGCTGCTGGCGCGCTCTACGGCGCGGGAACGTGAGATTGCGACACGGCTGGCGATCGGCGCATCACGCATGCGGCTTGTGCAGCAACTGATGGCAGACAGCCTTTTGCTGGCAGTGCTGGGAGGCGCGGCAGGGCTGGCTGTTGCACCGCTTGCTGGGCACTCCCTGGTGCATCTGTTTGCGCGAAAGGGCGTACATCTGGATGCAAGCCTGGATTGGCGTGTGGCGGCCTTCGCTGTGGGGTGTGCGCTGGTCTCCACGTTGCTCGTGGGGCTGCTTCCGGCCTTCCAGGCAACGGCAGGCGACCTGATGCAGCATATGAAAGACGGCGCCAAGGGTACTGGTAAGCGCGAGCGCAGCAGCCTGCTGCCCAAGGTGCTGCTGACCTTCGAGGTCGCGCTGGCGATGGTGCTGGTGACGGGCGCGGGCCTGCTGGGGACGAGCCTTTATCGCATGGTGCATACCGGGCTGGGATTCAATCCTCACAACCTGCTCGAGGTAACGTTGAGTGTCGATAAGCAGCCGCTCCAAGGAGCGTCGCTGATGCATCTCTATGACGAGATCTCGGCGAGGGTCGCTGTGCTCCCCGGGGTGCGGCATGTGGGCTATACCAACGTGCCTCCTCTCTCCGGCACCATGATGATGGGCACGAACCGCGCTCCCGGTGGCGGCGATCGTGATGACTATACGAATTCGATTGGGCCGGGATATTTTGCCGCGATGGGCACACGCATCCTCGAAGGACGCGACTTTCAAGCCGATGAACTAAACGGCAAGAACACGAATGTCCTGATCAATCAGACCGCGGCACAGATGTTTTTCCCGGGGCAGGATGCACTGGGCAAGATGCTGTTCTCAGGGACGGGTAAGAGTGAGAGCCATCAAACGATCGTCGGCTTGGTGGAAGACGCGAAGTATGCGCTCCTTAATGCACCGTCTCCTCCCATGGTGTACTCGCCGATCAATGCAGACGGCGCATTCAAGAAGCCTGACTTTACGCTAATGGTTCGCTACACGGGGCCGGTGGGTCCGCTGGCCGCAGCGATTCGCGATGTGCTCCGGTCCGTGGCTCCTGGAGTTCCGGTCGAGGAATTCAATTCGATGGAAGAGGTGGTGTCCGAGGCCTCGCAGGCACAGCGTGCAACAGCTACGCTCGCTGGCTTCTTCGGTGTGTGCGCGTTGCTGGTGACGGGTATCGGACTTTACGGCGTGCTGGCATATGCCACAGCGCGGCGGACGAGCGAGATTGGCATCCGCATGGCGCTGGGTGCGGCGCGAGGCAATGTCATCCGGCTGGTCTTCCAGGAGAATGCGTGGGTGGCGGGCGCAGGGTGCGTGGCTGGTCTGATTGCGGCCGTGCTTTCATCGAAGGCCATCGCGATATTCCTCTATGGCACCTCCGCGCGTGATCCATGGGTGCTGCTGGCGGCGCTCGCGGCGTTGTGCCTGATTGCCTTTTTCGCATCGCTGCTGCCGGCGCTGCGCGCGGCGAGCGTGGATCCGATGCGGGCGCTCAGGTCGGAGTAAGGCGATGAATATCTGGGGCCGGATCTTTGGAAGAAAGCGCATGGAACGCGAGCTCGCCGAAGAGATGCGGCTCCACGTGGAAGAGCGCGCCGAGCAGTTGATGCGGAGCGAAGGTCTTTCGCGCGAAGAGGCTGAGCTGCGTGCGCGGAGGGCCTTCGGGAACGCTGCGCTTACGGCGGAGCGCAGCCGCGAGCATTGGCAGTGGCCGCGCACGGAGCAATTGCTTGCCGATGTGAAGTATGCGCTGCGGCAGCTGGCGAAGTCTCCCGGCATTACGCTGGTTGCGGTGTTGACGCTGGCGCTCGGCATCGGCGCGAACACGGCGATCTTCACGCTGACGTGGAACATTGTGCTGCGCGGCCTGCCGGTGCGCGATCCCGGGCGGCTGGTGGTCTATGAGCTACGCAACGGCGATACCGTACACGGGCTGAGCGGTCCGCTCTATACACTGCTGCGCGCGCGCCAGAAGACCAGCACGGATATGCTGGCGTGGACCGACTACGCAAAGGTTCCGGTCTCCAGGAATGGGCAGACCAGCCTGGAGCGGCTGCAGCTGCTCACGGTCAACAGCTTCGGCATGCTGGGTCTCCAGCCTCAGCTGGGGCGTGCATTTTCCGCACAGGATGCGCAGAGGCCAGTCGCACTCGTGAGCGATGCCTACTGGCGCAGCCGCTTCGGCGCGCGCGAGGACGTGATCGGCAAGACGCTGAACGTAAGCGGACACGTGGTGACGATCGTAGGTGTGATGCCTGCGGTCTTCCAGGGGCTGACGGCAAACACGCACCCCGCAGTGTATGTTCCGTTCGATTTTGCCAACCAGCTTTGGGAGAAGGACGACACCACGAGAGTGTGGCCCGAGCACTTCGGCTTCTATGTGATGGGCAGGCTGAAGCCCAGCGCATCGCTGAGGCAGGCGCAGGCGGAGCTGGCGGCGCTCGAGCCGCAGCTTCGAAAGGATGCCGATCCTGCCGGAACCTATCTCGCGCAGTTCTTCAAAATGCTGCGGTTGGCAGTCGAGGACGGCAGCAGCGGCTTCTCCTGGATGAAGACGACGTACCGAAGCCCGCTGTTTGTGCTGGAGCTGCTGGTGGTCCTGCTCTTACTGTTGTGTTCGATCAACACCGCGCTGGTGATGCTGGCGCGCGTGAGTGGGCGGCAGCAGGAATATGCGCTTCGCATGGTGCTGGGAGCGCGGCGTGGGCGCATCGTGCAGCAGGTGCTGGTGGAGACGCTGCTGCTGATCGCTCCCGGGCTGGCTGGCGGGGTGCTGCCGGGCTGGCTTGGAGCCCACGCGCTGAGCGGCATGCTGTCGAGCAATGGCGGGCCGCAGGAACTGGCGCTGCGGCCGAACGCCGTGATCGTTGCGGTGAATGTGGGCGCCGCACTCCTGGTCGCACTGGGGGCAGGACTGATTCCTGCAGTGCGTGCCGCGGGCGCAGAGCCGGCGACAGAGACACAGATGACCAGCCGCACCGTATCCCGTGGACAAACCGGAGGATGGGCTATCCCATTGCAGGTGGCATTGAGCCTGTGCCTGCTGAGCACGGCGATGCTGTTGGGGCGCACGCTGATGCGGCTGACGATGGGCCATCCGGGATTCGTCTTCGAGAACACTGCGGCTGTGACGGTGGATCTTACACCGCTGCAACTGACCGACGTGCAGGGGAACGCATTTCTCCAGCGATTTGCGGCGGCGCTGGAGGCTCAGCCCGGAGTGCAATCCGTGGGATTCACAGGCATGCTGCCGCTGGCGAGCCACTACACAGTGAGCCGCACCTTCTCTCTGGATGGACATGGAGCGGTGCACAGCGACGGAAGTATGTTCTTCGCCAGCGTGACGCCGGGATACTTTGCGGCGGCAGGCACGCGGCTCCTCGAAGGAGAATCTCCAAAAATGCTGAGCGATGCGCGGGTCTGCGTATTGGGTGAATCTCTTGCCAGGTTCTTCTTTCCCGATGAGGACGCGCTTGGGCGGGTGGTGTACTTCGCGACGCAAGGCAAGCCGGATGGAACGGTGCTCGATCCGAAGGCATCGTGCCGCGTGGTGGGCGTTGCGGAAGATGCGAAATATGTATCGCTGCGTCGCCCGATGACGCCCGTGCTCTATGAGCTTTTTCGGCTCAATGCGTTGTCCGACTATGCGCCTTCGACGGATGCGGATCTGCTGGTGCGTGCGTCTTCGACGCAGCTGGCGCTGCAAGCCGTGCATCGCGCTGCGACGGACGTATTGCCAGCGACAGCAGTGGTGAATGCCAGAAGCTTTGCCGCACGCGCGGACGACGACCTGAGCCGCGAGCGCATGCTGGTGTGGCTCTCGGGAGGATTCTCCATGCTGGCGTTGCTGCTGACGGCGCTCGGTCTCTACGGATTGGTGATGCGTGCGGTGACGCTGCGTACGCGGGAGATCGGTATTCGTGTGGCTCTGGGCGCGCAGCGCGGGTCGATCCTGATTGCGCTGGGGCGTCGGACTGTGCTGGAAGTGCTGGCCGGGCTTGCGGCAGGCGCAGTGGGCGCGACGCTGCTGGGCCGTGCGATTGCGAGAATGCTCGCGACGCAGTCCCCGCTCGGCATGGGGCGCGCTCTGCTGGCGGCAGGGATGATCCTGCTGGTTGCGGTGCTGGCGCTGATTGTGCCTGGACTGCGGGCGCTACGCGTGGATCCGATGAGGGCTTTGCGTTCCGAATAATCCCATTGTTGCGGAGGTTGCGATGTTCAGGATTCCAGCTTTTCTGAAGCGCCGTTTTGTGGAAGAGGATCTTGCCGAAGAGATACGGCAGCATATGGAGGAACGCGGCGAGCAGCTTATGCGCGAGGAAGGCATGAGTCGCGAAGAGGCTGAGCTGCGCGCACGAAGAGCCTTCGGCAATGCCACGCTGGCAGCAGAACGCAGCCGCGAGGTATGGCAATGGAGGACGCTCGAAGAAATACTTGCCGATGTGAAGTATGCAGCGCGACAGATGCGCTCGTCACCGGGCTTTGCCGTGACGGTGGTCCTGTTGCTGGGGCTGGGCATCGGCGCAACGACAGCCGTCTTCAGCCTGGTGAACGCCGTTCTGCTCAAGCCGCTGCCGTACCCAGATACTGCCTCACTGGTGATCCCGTGGAATATTCCTCCTGCGGGTGTCGATGTAGGTGGTTTCGATGTGTATCCGTGGGGTCAGAATCACTTTCGCTGGATGGAGAAGGAACGGGCGACCTACAAGTACCTGTCGGCGTTCCAGGGAGCTCGTTTCAACCTTACGGGCAACGGTGATCCATTAACGCTTGAGGGCGCGCTGGTGACGTGGGAGTTCTTTCCCGCGCTTGGCGTAAAGCCGGAGCTGGGACGCACGTTCACGCAGCAGGAGGATACTCCCGGCAATGCGCGCGAGGTGGTGCTGAGCGATGCGGTGTGGCGCAGTCGCTTCGGCGGGGCTGCCTCGGTTGTCGGCAAGACCATCGCTCTGGACGGTGCGCCGTATACGGTCGTGGGTGTGATGCCGGCTGGGTTCGGTTTTCCTCGAGCCAGCGAGATGCCGGCTCTCTATGACTTCGGCGCCGAGAGTGAGCTATGGGTGCCGATGGCGATGCCCGCTGTGACTCCCCCGTACACTCCCTCCGAGCTGGCTTTTGTGGGGCGCCTGCAGCGCGGTGTGTCCGTGCCGCAGGCGCAGGCCGCGATGAATCTCTTCGCCGGGCGTATCGATCGCGCATGGCCGGTGATGAAGGGATGGTCGCAGTCGCGGGTGACACCGATGCAACAGCAGATAGCAGGCGATGCGCGCCGGCCATTGTTGCTGATTCTGGGCGCAGTGGGCGTGGTTCTTCTGGTGGTGTGCTTCAACATTGCAGGGCTGCTGCTGGCGCGGGGCATTGCGCGGAGCCGCGAGTTTACGCTGCGCACTGCATTGGGCGCAAGGCGGACGAGGCTGCTGAAGCAGATGCTTGTCGAAAGTCTGCTGCTCGCCTTCCTCGGTGGAGGGCTAGGTGTGGCTGTGGCCGCGCTGGGTATCGAGGCGATCAAGAGGCTCGGTCCGCAGCAGTTGCCGCGTCTTCATGAGGTCTCGCTCGATCTGCATGTGCTGAGCTTTGCAGCAGCTCTGACGCTGCTGACCGGGATCATCTTCGGATTCGCTCCTGCGCTGGGAGCGACGCGTGTGGATCTTGCAGGAGGGTTGAAGGACGGTGGCCAACGACAGGGTGCCGGCGCGAAGCAATCGCATCTGCGTGGCCTGTTGGTGGTCTCACAGATGGCGCTTGCGCTTGTGCTGGTCTTCTCGGCAGGCCTGCTGGTGCGGAGCTTTTCACTGCTGCTCGCGACCGATCCGGGTTTCCGGCCGGAGCATGTGCTGACTTTCTCGCTTTCGCTGCCGACGAGCGGTTATTCGGCTCGCGACGCGATCGCACGCTTCTACCAGAAGGCGCTGCCGCAGCTGCGCGCGGTGCCAGGTGTGCGCGCGCTCGGCATCACGGAGGCTGTGCCGATGGGTGGAGCAACGGAGTCGACGGTGATCCGCGTGGTGGGCAGGCCGGCTCCGAAGAAAGGCACGAGTTATCCGATCGTGAACTACACGATCGGCTCTCCGGAGCTGTTTGCCGCGATGGGTACGCCTCTGCTTGCGGGACGCGAGTTCCTGGACTCTGACACGCTTACGGCGCCGCAGGTAACGATCGTGAATCACGCGATGGCAGAGCATCTATGGCCGCACGAGAGTGCGTTGGGGAAACAGGTGATCGTGCCTTCGCAGCGCGTGCCGGCTACGGTCGTCGGCGTGGTTGCGGATGTGAAGCGTACCTCGCTGCGCGAAGTTCCTGAGCCGGAGATGTTCGAGCCTTATACGCAGAACGTGTGGCCGTCGATGGCGAGGATGCAGGTAGTGATTCGCACGCAGTCCGATCCAGCCTCGGTCATTGGTGGCATGCGCGTTGCGTTGCGCTCGCTCGACGCGGGGTTGCCGATGGCAAAGGTGACGACGCTCTCGACTCTCGAAAGCAGCGCTTCTGCGAGTGAAAGGTTCTCCATGCTGACGCTCGGCTTCTTTGGAGGGCTCGCGCTGCTGCTTGCAGCGGTAGGTATCTTCGGACTGGTGTCCTACTCGGTGACGCAGCAGACGCGCGAGATCGGTATCCGCATGGCGTTGGGCTCATCGCGTTCGGGTGTCTTTCAGATCATTCTGACGCGCATCCTGCGCCTTGCCGCCGTGGGCGCTGCGCTGGGTGTAGTCGCCGCACTGGGCGTGGGGCGCGTGTTGAGCAGCTATCTCTTTGGAGTGAAGGCTTACGATCCGGTGACGTTATGCACGGTCGTATTGCTGCTGACTGGAGCGTCGATACTGGCAGGCTTCCTGCCTGCGCGTCGCGCTGCGTCAATCGATCCGATGACAGCACTGCGAGCAGAGTAAAAAATTAGATCGCGGAGGGCTGCGGTGTGGCGAGCAGCTCTTCGATCGATTCGATCCACAGCACCTGGTGCTCGAAGATGCGGCCGAAGTGCCGTGCGATGGAGTTCACAGCGTTCTCCATGGTCGGAGCGGGCCGATGGTCTTCATCGGCTTCGAGTTCGAGGCTGGTGACATCGCGATCGGTGATGCCGCAGGGCACGATGAGCTGGAAGTCGCGCAGGTCGGTGGTGATATTCCACGCGAAGCCGTGCGAGGTGATGCCGCGCGAGATGTGCACACCGATGGCGGCGATCTTCTTCTCGGGGATGGAGCCGCCGGGGAGTGTCCAGACGCCGGTGCGCCCGGCCACGCGCTCGGTGCGGACGGCGTAGTCGGCGCAGGCGCGGATCAACGCCTCTTCGAGCAGGCGGACATAATCGACCGCGCCGAGGCGCTTCTCCGAGCCGCCGACGGTGAAGCTGCGCAGGTCCATGATCGGGTAGCCAACAAGCTGCCCGGGGCCGTGATAAGTCACGTCGCCGCCGCGATTGATCTCATGCAGCTCGACGCCACGAGAAGCGAGGAATTCATCGGATGCGATGACATTCGAGCGATGCGAATTGCGGCCAAGCGTGAGCACAGGTGGGTGCTCGAGCAGCAGCAGGGTATTGCCGATGCGCTGCTGGTGGCGCGCCTCGACGAGCTGCTGCTGGATGCGAAGCGCGGAGGCGTAGTCGATGCGGCCGAGATGGACGAGATTGAGGATCATGGCATTTCAAATGCAGGAAGCCCGGCGCAGAGGCCGGGCTTCGCTGTTGGTGCGGTTAAACGTTGATCGCCTTGCCTTCCACGCTGGCGAAGCCGTCAAACATGGCCTCGGCGAGGGTGGGATGAGCGTGGATGATCCACATCATGTCGTCGATGGTGGCTTCGAGCTCGATCGCGGTCACGGCTTCGGCGATGATTTCCGTCGCCTGCGGGCCGATGATGTGCACGCCGAGGATTTCGCCGTACTGCTCGTCGGACACGACCTTGATGAAGCCGTCGTGCGCGTCGAGGATCGTGGCCTTGGAGTTGCCGACGAACGGGAACTTGCCGACCTTCACCTTGTGGCCGAGCTCCTTCGCCTTGGCTTCCGTCAGGCCCACGGAGCCGATCTGCGGCTCGGTGTAGGTGCAGCCGGGGATGCGGTTGCGCTTGATGGGGCGCGCGTACTTGCCGGCGATCTTCGCGGTTGCGACCAGGCCGGCCATCGAACCCGAGTGCGCCAGCTGCGGCATGCCGGCGACGATGTCGCCAATGGCGTAAACGCCCGGCTCATCGGTCTGCATGTACTCGTTCACCTTGATGAAGCCGCGGTCGGGAGCGATCTTGGTCTTCTCAAGTCCGATGCCTTCGGTGCGCGGTGCGCGGCCGACGGCGACGAGGACGCGGTCGGCTTCCTTCACGACGGTCTTGCCGTTCGAATCGGTGAAGGTGACCTTCACGCCGTCCTTCGTGGTCTCGACCTTCTCGACCTTGGCGCCGGTGTTGATGTCGATGCCGCGCTTCTTGAAGGAGCGGGTCAGCTCCTTGCTGACTTCTTCGTCTTCGACCGGAACCAGGCGCGGGAGATACTCGACGATCGAGACATCGGTGCCGAAACTCTTGAAGATGGAGGCGAATTCGACGCCCACGGCGCCTGCGCCGATGACGATGAGCGACTTGGGAATGCTCTCCATCGAGAGGATCTCGATGTTGGTCAGAATGCGGTCGCTGGGAGTGAGGCCGGGCAGCATACGGGCGGTGGAGCCGGTCGCCAGGATGATGTTCTTCGCCTTGACGGCGGTCGGCGCGGTCTTCTCGCCTTCGCGCGGAGCTACTTCGACGGTGTGGATGCCGTCCTTGGCTGCGCCGGTGAGCTTGCCCCAGCCGGGGACGACCGTGACCTTGTTCTTGCGCATCAGGAAGTCGAGGCCCTTAGTGTGGCGCGTCACGACACCGTTCTTGCGCTCGAGGATGGCCTTCCAGTTCAGCTTGCCTTCGCCCAGGCCATCGATGCCGTATTCCTTGGCGTGTTTCAGGTGGTCATAGACCTCGGCATTGAAGAGCAGGGCCTTGGTCGGGATGCAGCCGACCAGCAGACAGGTGCCGCCAAGGGCCTTGTCCTTTTCGATAAGGGCGACCTTGAGGCCGTACTGGCCGGCGCGGATGGCTGCGGTGTATCCGGCGGGTCCTCCGCCGATGACGGCTACGTCGTAAATGGTCTCTGCCAAAGCTAGCTCCGTTCTGAGGGTGACCAACTGATGGACACGGCATCGGCCGGGCCCGAACATTCCATTGTAAGCGAGGGAGGGGAGGGCTTGGATTGTGCTGCGTTTGGGCGGATACTGGTGGCGTGAGCGCGATTCCCCAGCCCGTGAAGGTTCCGGTGGAGGAGTATCTAGCCTCGTCCTTCCGACCCGACTGCGATTACGTGGACGGGGTGATCGAGGAGCGCAACTTAGGCGAAAAAGAGCATTCCATACTGCAGGGCGCCTTTTACTTCCTGTTTCGCCAGAATCGGAAGCGGTGGCAGGTCGAGGTCTATCCGGAGTTGCGCGTGCAGGTGAACCCGCACCGCTTCCGTGTGCCGGATATCACGGTGACCCGCGCAGGCCTGAAGTGGGAGCGGATTCTGCGCGAGGCTCCGCTGCTGTGTGTTGAGATTCTTTCGCCCGAAGACACCATGGCCCGCATCCGCCAGCGGGTGGACGACTACCTGGCGATGGGCACCGCGCATGTCTGGGTCATCGACCCGGCGCTGCGTAAGGGCTATGTCTGCTCGTCGCGCGGCTTTGAGGAACCGGAGAATGGCGTGCTGGCCATCCCCGGCTCCGAGATTGCAGTGGCACTTAGCGAGCTGTTTGTTGAGTTGGACGAGGTTTAACGGCCGCGAGGCAAAAACATACGCTCGTCGTAGAAAAATGGTTCTCGCGCCACGATCTTGGTCGTTGAAAAATCAGGATATGCCGGATTGAGCAGCACATTCCAGTCGCCGCGCACTGGCACAGACGGCACCTTCAGCGCCAGAGACCGTCGGCTCTTGAGCCAGTCTGTCCCAATGGCCCGGCATTTGCGGCTATCGAGCTCGAACCAGTTTTGAGGCAATGCGTTGAGATCGAGCTCTTCGACCTGATCGTCGGGCACGAAAGCTTCGAGCATGACGAGATCCTCCGGAGCCTGATTCGGTTCGAGATTGACGAAATATTCGACCGCTGCGAGCGCTTGCGACGTTGCGGTGTAGACGATGAGGTGGCCCTTCTCGTTCCAGCGGCGAGCGGCGAACATCCCGCCCACGCCGGAGAATGCCTGCTCGGCGTAGCGCCCGCTCGAAAGACGGAAAACCTGCATCAGCTGTACATGCCGTAGGCGATGGCGTAGAGCACTTCTTCGACGGCGCGATAGCCGGGGTCGGTGCCGATCTCGTCGATAGGAGCCTTCGCACGAAGAGCACGGTTTGGCGTGTTCAGCCAGGAAGAAGCTTTTTCGTCGGAGCCCAGGACCTCGGAAGCGAGGGCGATGACGCGGGCCATGCGCGCGGCCCGGTCGGATTCTTCCGCCGTAAGGCGTGCGTGCTGAGAAAGACGGCGCGTCAGGGTGCGCTGCGGGATGCCGAGGCGTGCAGCGACATCGGTGCGTGGCATAGTGAGCCGGTTAGCCAGGATATTGATCGTATCTGTGGGCAGACCGGCGCGGATCGAGGATGCAAGTTCATCCTGATGTTCCACGGCGCGTTTGAAGATCTTCGCTCCGCCCAGAACCTCGGCAATTTCAGCGATCGACATAGGGGCCACCTGGCTATATTTTTGCGCCATTTGGCGCGACACGCAAGATGACTACTGCAAATCGAACTTTCTCAGCTCGCAATGCTGGCACTTTCGCGCAAAAAAGCCGAGGTTGTACCATCCTCGGCCAGCAAAGCATTCGCCACAGCGAGGGCAGGAAAAGCTACTGGCCCTGATGCCTGCGCCGACGAATAGGAGCATGTACAAGATCGCGGCAGCAAAAGCGGGTGTGTATGAGTGGAAAAGCCAAAAGGAAAGCATGGCTATCGTGGACATAACTGGAACATAGCCGAGGAAGGCCACCCAGAAATCACGGCGATATCTTCGGTATTCCTTCCAGTCTTCCTCGTACATGATTGACCCTAAGCCAGCACCTTCGCCGCGTCCTTGGCAAAATACGTCACGATGAACCCTGCGCCGGCGCGGCGGATGGACAGCAGCGACTCCATCATGGCGCGCTCGGGTTCGAGCCAGCCCTTGGCGAAGGCGGCGTGCAGCATCGAGTACTCCCCCGACACCTGGTAGGCGCCGATGGGCACATCGAAGCGCTCGCGGGCCGCACGGATCACGTCGAGATACGGCATGGCGGGCTTCATCAGGATCATATCCGCGCCCTCGCCAAGGTCCTGCTCGATCTCGCGCATGGCCTCTCGCAGGTTCGCTCCATCCATCTGGTAGCTGCGCCGGTCGCCGAATTGCGGCGCCGAGTCGGCGGCTTCGCGGAAGGGTCCGTAGAAGGCCGAGGCGAACTTGGCGGCATAGGACAGGATCGGCGTCTGCTCCTTGCCGGCGGCATCGAGCTCGTCGCGAATGGCCTCGACGCGGCCGTCCATCATGTCACTGGGGGCGACGATATCCGCTCCGGCCTCGGCCAGCGAAGCCGCGGTCTTCGCGATCAGGTTCACGCTCGCGTCGTTCTCGATCTCGTATTCGTCGCCGTTCTGGTGCACGATGCCGCAGTGTCCGTGCGAGGTGTACTCGCAGAGGCAAACATCGGCGATGAGCAGCAGATCCTTGGCCGAACGGCTCTGCTTGAGCGCGCGCAGACCCTGCTGCACGATGCCGTTGTTGTCCCATGCGCCGGTGGCCTGTTCGTCCTTGGACTCGGGCAGACCGAAGAGCAGCAGGCCTCCGATGCCGAGCGATGCGGCCTCTTCGGCTTCCTTCACGGCTTCGTCGATGGAGAGATTGAAGACGCCGGGCATGGACGAAATCTCGCGGCGGACGCCCTCCCCAGGGCAGAGAAACAGCGGATACACCAGCGCGCCGGGCTCGAGGGAGGTTTCGCGGACGAAGCGACGCATCGCTTCCGTGCGGCGGAGACGGCGCAGGCGGGTAACAGGGAAGTCCATCTGTCTAGTTTAGCGAGTCAGCGGCGCGGCTTCACTGCGCGAGTGCGCACGGCGCTTCGTGTCCGTGCCAGCATGCAGTCACAAAAACGGCCAGCAGGGCGATACCCTGCTTAGCCGCTTTATCCCTAACCGTCTTTGTGACTCACTACTTATCGCCAGCTCACAGCACCGGCTGGTGCGATTCGATCTGCCGGTATTCCTCGCCCGAGGCCGAGGGCATCAGTGCCCAAAGTGTGTAGATGGCCAGCGCCGTGCCGAGGAAGAGCTTCCAGATCGTCAGAAACGCAGTGACGATGGCCAGCACCCTTGCCCAGGGTGCGCGGCGCGAGAGGCCGATGCCGGTGACCACGTACAGAACGGCGCGTCCGAAGAGCGTGATGGAGATGACCGGGCCGAGCCAGGCCATGTGCGCCATCGGCATGTCGCCGAAGGGTCCGTGGTGCCAGTGGCCGAAGTAGTTTCCGAAGAACCCTCCGAAGAAGGACATGGCGATGCCCCACTGGAAGAGGGTCCAGACGGCATAGGCGATCCATAGCACCGAGAGCGATTGCAGGTGACGCTGAACACGGCCGAGGATGACGCCAGCCTGCGTGGGATACGGCTGGGCCGCATACGCTTGCGCGGCCTGCCAGTTGGCAGGCGGAGTTCCGGCAGCCGCGGCTACGGCAGGTCGTCCGCACCGGGTGCAAAAGCCTTGACCGGGGCTGATGGGCTGACCACATGCGCTGCAAAACATAGGAGATCTCCTTTCGCGGCAAATGCACGGAAACAGATGCGCTGGTATGGAATACGCAGACACAGGCCGTCCGGTTCCGGACAGCGGCAAAGCAGTAGGATGAAGCTGTGTCTGCGAGTGTTTGGAACCCCGCGTCTTCCGTGCCTTCTGTCGTGAGCGATTGTAGCCCTGCGGCTCTCGAATGGGATCGTTTTCTCGGCCTTCTGGCTGGCTACGCCCAGTCTTCGATGGGGCGCGGCTGGCTGGAGCAGCTGGCGCCGTCGACGGACCGCGCCTGGATCGACGGTCAACTGGCGCTGGTCGTCGAGATGGAGCTTTTGCTGGGCGAGGGCGCGCGACCGACGATCGGCTCTCTGTTCGACGCCTCGATGCTGCTGGCCAAGTCGCGCATCGAAGGCGCGGCGCTTGAAGCCGACGAGATTCGCCGCGTGGTGAACCTGGCCGAGGACGTGGCCGCATGGAGCACATTGCTGAATGCGCCTCCGCAGGCGCTCGCTGACGGCCTCGACGGGCTGCGGGCGATGGCCGGTGAGCTACTGACTGTCTCGCTGGTCCCGCTGGTCGAATCCATGCGATCGCGCCTGCTACCCGACGGCTCGCTCACCGACGACGCTTCTCCCGAGCTGCGGCGCATCCGCCGCGAGATGGAGCGGCAACAGCGTGCGATCGAAGACAGCCTGCGCTCGGCGCTGCGGCGCTACTCCGAAGGCGGATCGACCCAAGAGGATGTAGTCACCATCCGCGGCGAACGCTTCGTGATCCCCGTCAAAGCCGAGTGGAAGCGGCGCGTGCCCGGCGTCGTGCACGGCTCCAGCTCCAGCGGGCAGACGGTCTACGTGGAGCCGCTCGAGACCATCGAGCTGAACAACGATCTTGTCCGCCTCTTCGAAGAAGAAACGGCGGAGATCCACCGCATCTTCATGCAGATGACGCGGCAGATTGGCCAGTTTGCGGGCGAAATCCAGAAAGGCTCTGAAGTGCTCGCCGAGGTCGATACGCTGCAGGCGCGGGCTCGCTTCGCGCGGGAGTACGCCTGTGCGGCGCCTCGCTTTGCCGAGGCTGGAG
Organism: Silvibacterium sp.; assembly: GCF_047605705.1. Classification (NCBI taxonomy): domain Bacteria; kingdom Pseudomonadati; phylum Acidobacteriota; class Terriglobia; order Terriglobales; family Acidobacteriaceae; genus Silvibacterium; species Silvibacterium sp. Next base: position 69,484 of record NZ_JASGFD010000014.1, read on the forward strand.
CCCCTGAGCTTCTCCTCAGGAACGCGCGGCACCCACTGCTCGAAAAGCGGCTGCGCGGCGAAGGTGGGCGCGTCGTGCCGGTGAGCATCGCGCTCAGCGATGCCGAGCGGCAGCTCATCATCAGTGGCCCCAACACGGGCGGCAAAACCGTCGGCCTCAAAACGACGGGGCTGCTGGCGATGATGGCGCAGAGCGGCGTGCCTGTGCCGGCGGACGAGGCTGTCTTCCCCATCTTCGACGCCTTTCTCGCCGATATCGGCGATGCGCAGTCGATCGAGCAGAACCTCTCGACCTTCTCCGCGCACATCGTCAACCTGAATCGCATCGCGGCGCGCGCGGATGCCGCATCGCTGGTGCTGCTCGACGAGCTGGGTTCGGCCACTGATCCCGAAGAGGGTGCGGCGCTCGCCGTGGCCATTGCCGAGCACTTCCTGCATGCGCGGGCTTGGTCGATCATCTCGACGCACCACACTTCGTTGAAGGTCTATGCCGAGACGACGGACGGCGTCATCAACGCGGCGGTCGGCTTCAACGAGCAGACGCTCGCGCCCACCTATGAACTGCGGCAGGGCGTGCCGGGCGCGTCGGCGGGCATCAACATCGCCTCGCGGCTGGGACTGCTGCCGGAGATCGTTGCCTCGGCGCGCGGACGCTTGAGCTCGCAGACGCTCGACATCGGGCGCTTTCTCGACCGGCTGCACGAGCAGATTCGCGAAGTGAGCGCAGAGCGGCTGAAGATCCATCAGCTCGAAGCGGAGCTGCGGCGTGAGCGGCACCGGCTCGAAACCGAGGGCATGAAGGAGTGGCGCGTAAAGGTCCGCGAGATGGAGCAGCAGCTCACCTCTCTGCTCAAGGACTTCGAGTATCAGGCGCGCGAGACGATCAAGGCCATCGACGACAAGGCCGCGCAGCAGAAGCTCTCGAAGGAATCGGAGCGGCGCATTGCGCGGCTGCGGCGCGAGTTCGAGGAGAGTTTCAACTCGCATGTGGTGGCGCGGCATACGGGCGCTGATAAAGGCGACGCCAACGCGCAACCGCACGTGGCGAAGAACGTTTCGGCTGGCGACACGGTGAAGCTGAAGACGCTGGGCAAAACGGCGATCGTGCAGCGGCAGGTGGACGAACGCACCTTTGAGGTCGCTATCGGGCCGATGAAGATGCGCGTCTCGCGTGACGAGATCGCCGAGGTGATCCATGCGCCGGGGAACACGGCGGGGGGCAGGACGTCACCGCTGATGGCGGTGAAGAAGCAGAGCGGCGTGCGCGTAGCCATGGCCGAGCCCGATGCGGCGATCAGCTGGGAGATCAATGTGATTGGACGCACGGCCGACGAGGCGCAGGACGAGGTGGAGAAGTTCATCGACCGGGCGTTCCTGAATGGTCTGCCTCGCGTGCGGATCGTTCACGGGACGGGCATGGGCGTGCTGCGGCGGACACTGCGCGCATGGCTCCAGCGGCATCCGCAGGTCGCATCGGTAACCGAGCCGGGGCAGAACGAAGGCGGGGCCGGGGCTACCGTAGTCGAGTTCAAACAATAGGAAATATTCCCAAAAATCAGTAGATATGACGAAAGCCTCCCACGAAGGTGGGAGGAGCCATTCCCATGCCGTGGCCTGTTTCGGGATTACCCCTGTACTGGAATTGGTCACTGTTACCAAGATGTGACTCAGGGAGTACTTTGATGCCATTGCCAGTAGAGGGCAGAGAGGAGCAGGATTCACGTTGTTAAGAGTTCTGTAAGACGCCGCTCGAAGGTTTGGAACGTGTTCCGCACGGAGAGTGTCAGCAGGATTCGTTGAAAGGAAACACCATGCACACCTCTGCCTTCTCCGTACGTCATGCCAGCACCGCAGGCACTCTCCCGCAGATGTCCCTGCCTCGTCTTCCGAAGTCCGATCTGGTTCAGCTGCACAAGGAGACCTGGGTTTCCCGGATGATCTCGCGCGCGCTATGCGTCGGGATGGCATTACTGGCGATTCCCGGCATGGTTGTCGGTCTGGTCTTTCTGCTCGGCTGGGCCGTGCGCAAAGGCGCAGTCAGCCTGACTGCCCGGATCCAGGGCAAAGCATTGCCGAAGGCGGAGAGCGAATTCGAATTCCCGGCGATGTGGGAATAGCTGCAACCCGGGAATCTCAACCCGGGAGTGTTGATCTGGCAAGAGTCACTGGCGATAGTCCCGGCAATAGTCATTGACGGCCGATTGCGCCCAGCCGTATAGTCCGCACGTTTCCCCCAAAGGGAGGATCGGCCATGATCCGGGTGATCACGGTAGAGCGGGAATATGGCAGCCGGGGCGCAGAGTTCGCGCATCACCTGGCGGAGCACCTGGGCTGGAAGCTGGTCGACCAGTGCCTCGTGGAAGAAGTGGCCCGAAAGGCAGGTGTGACGCAAACGCTGGTCGAGCGTTGCGACGAGCGCCTGGACCCCTGGTACTACCGCATCAGTAAAGCCTTCTGGCATGGTTCCGTCGAACGGCTCCCCGCACCTCCGGAGACCGAGGTCTTCGACAGCGAGAGCATGCAAAGCTTCGTACAGAAATACCTGGAACAGGTCGCCCGCGAGGGCGGCGCGGTGATTGTCGGCCGTGGCGCGGCCTGCATGCTGGCGCGGGCTCCCGGCGCCTTCCACGTCTTTGTCTTTGCCTCGGAATGGCGCAAGATCAAGTGGTTTGAGGAGAGCTTCCCCGAGCGTGCCGCCGAGGCCGAACATGAACTGGCGACAGCGGACCGCCGGCGTGCGGCCTACATCCGCCGCTACTACGATCAGGACTGGGGCGATCGCCGGCTGTACCACATGATGATCAACTCCTGCATGGGCTTTGAGGCGATGATGCGTGCGGTGACGGATGGCGCGGGACTGGCGACGCCGGCTGCTGTTCGCTCCGCTTAGCTTTTCTTAAGGGGTTGAGCTTCAGTTGAAAATGTGCCGTGTTCTTGTCCAGCGGTGCGATCGGCGTCTCTCATTACTACTCAACCTGTGTGCAATAAAGTCGCGGCACCGCGATAGTCTTCAGATGTTAAAAATCAGACCGGAACATTTTCGACGGCACGATCGTGTAGCCACCATTGGCGTTCTCAATGATGTCGCACCCCATCTCACGCGCTCGCCGGATCATCTCCCCCTTTGCATCTTGTTTCCGTTCTTCAAGGGGAGCGGGGGCAATGTGGACGCGCTTTGGCAGCCTAGTTCTCTTTAGAAAACCACCTAATGCTCCCCACCCATTTTTCTGGCCGTAACGCCATTTCACATACGGCCTTCCGCTGTCAGATCCCAAGAATGGCGTCTCTAAATACTCTCGTTCTGTTTTGTGAAGTTCACGCGCACTACCGTCGTCATTGACTAGAACATAAGCGTAGGGTTCCCCTCGCTTTGCTCGGAGGTCACAATCGCAAAGCCTTCAGGCTCACGGGGGAAAAGAGACTGAATCGTGTTCTGCCCCTGCGGGCGCCAGCCCAAAAGGAGGAGTATTAGGAAAAAGGGCAGAACTAAAATTAAGAAGACGACGATAGATATCTGCTTGAGCGTTCTCATCTTAGCCTTTTCCGGTTCGATCATACCCAACGCTGCTTTTGCCAATCGGGTGCTTCATGTCTCGCTCTTGAGACATGGGATCAGTCGATCTCGACCCAATCTCTTCGGCTGACTCGGCATCGTGCTGCCCACGTCTCTGCGAGACATGGGGCACCCGCGTGAGGAGCTGCTAACGTCGAATACTCCTCCGCAGAGCCGCGTGAAGTCCCAAGCTCCGGCTTCACCCTTATCCCTCCCACCGCAGATCCAGCAGGTCCAGTTCGCGCTCCAGATCGCGTAGCGTGGATTCGCGGAAGGCCCCCTGCGCTCTTAGTTTGAGAATCTGATCGCGCTCGACGCGGCGTATGCGTGCGGCCAGCTCCTGATAGCGCCGCAGATGCGTGGGCTCGGTCTGCCCATCGCGCGGCTTCAGATCTTCGAGACGCTGGCGGTAGTAACGCGTCAGGATGGCATTGGGGCTGTTCTCCCCTTCCTCGTCGCCGTTCTGCAGCGACCGCAGCTCCTTGAGCGCGGCCTTGAGCAGGACGGCGCGGGCGCGGCGCTCCTGGTCGAGGCTTTCCTGCGATTCGACTACACCGAGCTTGCGGATCATGGCCGGCAGTGTGAGTCCCTGGCCGACCAGCGTGACGAGGATGACGGCGAAGGCGTAGAAGATGATCCGCCCGCGCTGCGGGAAGGCGTCTCCGTTCGAGATGTACTCCGGCAGCGAGAGCGCCGCGGCCAGCGTGAGCACGCCGCGCATGCCGCTCCAGCCCATGACGAGCAACTCGTTGCGTCCCGGCTTGACGATGTGGTGGTCGAGCAGGCGCGTGCGGATATACCAGGAGATGCGCGCTCCCGGAAAGATGAAGATCATGCGCACGGCGATGACCACAGCCGAAACCAGCGCAGCGCCGGCGATCATGTGGGCCCAGGGCAGGCGTCCGCCGGGTCCGCGCATGGCGTTGAGCACCGTGGGCAGCTGCAGACCGATGACGATGAAGACCAGCCCGTTGAGGACGAAGTCGATGGTCCTCCACACGGTGCGCGCATCGAGGCGCGCCTGGATGCTGAAGGTCTCCGAGGTAGCGCGGCCGAGGTAGAGTCCGCAGACGACCGTCGCGAGCACACCGGAGGCATGGATCGCTTCGCCGAGGAGATAGGCGAAGTATGGCGTGGCGATGGTGACCAGCAGCGGCACCTCGCTCTGGCGGGGGAAGTGGCGGATGATGAACCGCTCGAAGCGCAGGACGAAGAAGCCGATGATGAGACCGGCTACGATGCCGCCCAGCATCAGCCACAGGAATTCGGAGACGCCGCCGCGGATGGTGGGGATCTCGTTATCGGTGACCAGCGCGATGGTGAACTGCAGGGCGAGCAGGCCGGCTGCGTCATTCAGCAGGCTTTCGCCTTCGATGATTTCGAGGACTTCGGCGGGCAGGCCAACTTTCGTGGCGATGGCCCCGACAGCAATGGCGTCGGTGGTGGAGACGACGGCTCCGAGGAGCGCGCCGATGCGCCAGTCAAACTCCGGCATGAAGAGGTGGGCGATCAGCGACACGCCCAGAACGGTAAAGCCCACCAGGCCGATGCCCAGGGTGGAGACAGTCAGCAGGTTGAAGCGAAACTCGCGCCAGGCTGTGTTCAGCGTGCTGGCAAAGAGCAGCGGCGGCAGCACGACCAGGAAGACGAAGGTCGGATTGATGGAGACGTGCGGGATGAGCGGGAAAAAGCTGAGCACCAGTCCGCTGAGGACGAGAACGATGGGGTAAGGCGTACGCAACCGCTGGGCGAGCGCTGCCAGTGCCGCCACCAGGACGACCAGGATGAGCAGGGTGAGTTCGGTGCTGTGAATCCGTGAGCCCAACGTATCTCCTCAGGGGCGGTTGGTGATGAGACGGCTTGCGGGCCGTTTTCGGTTGACTGGAAAGGCTTTGCGGCCTGTGCGATGCCAAGTGTACCCGGCGTGGATTAGACTAATGTGTTTGGCTGCCTCGGCAGCCGGGACGCGTGTTTTTCTCGGACCGGCTGGGAGCGAGGGGTTTGCGCACGCAGTTCACATTGTGGTTCGAGCCTGGGCGTTGCGTGGGTCGGATCATCACACCGTATCTCATTTTTCAGCTTCGCGATCGAAAGGAAATCCATGCCGACCGATGTACTGATGCCCCAGATGGGCGAGTCGATTTTCGAGGGAACGATTACCAAGTGGCTCAAGAAGCCGGGCGACAAGGTGGAGCGCGACGAGCCGCTCTTTGAAATCTCCACCGATAAGGTGGACGCGGAGATTCCCTCGCCTGCGGCTGGCACCCTGAAGGAGATCAAGGTCGAGGGCGGCGCGACGGTGCAAATCAACACCGTGGTCGCGGTGATCGAGGAGGAGGGCGGTGCATCGGCTCCCGCTCCTGCTGCGGCTGCTCCCGCGGCATCGGCTCCTGCGCCCGCCGCTGCTGCTCCGGCTCAGGCCGCTCCTGCAGCCCCCGCGGCTCCTGCCGCCGGTCCGGCGACCGACGTGGTGATGCCGCAGATGGGCGAGTCCATCTTCGAGGGCACCATCACCAAGTGGCTCAAGCAGGTAGGTGACAAGGTGGAGCGCGATGAGCCGCTCTTTGAAATCTCTACCGATAAGGTCGATGCCGAAATCCCCTCGCCCACGGCCGGCACGCTGACGGCAATCAAGGTCGAGGCGGGCAAGACGGTGCAGATCAACACTGTGGTCGCGACCATCGGCGGCGCGGCTGGCGCTTCGGCCCCGGCTGCTGCAGCTCCGGCGCCTTCGACGGCTGCCCCTGCTGCCCCCGGTGCGCCGGTTCCGGCTGCTGCTTCCACCGCTGCCGCCGAGGAAGACGAGGCCGCTGGCTCGGCCGAGTACGGCCGCACCTCGCCGCTGGTCCGCAAGATCGCCAAGGACAAGAACATCGACCTGAGCAAGGTGACGGGCACCGGCGCGGGCGGACGCATCACCAAGGAAGACGTGGAAGCTTACCTGGCGAAGCCGGCTGCTGCCGCGGCTCCGGTGGCTGCCCCGGCACCTATTGCCGCCGCGCCTGCCGCACCGGCTCCCGCTGCTGCGCCGAAGGCCGCACCGGCCGCGCCTGCTCCCACGCCGGGCGAACTGGTTCCGCTCTCGAAGATGCGCTCCATCATCGCGCAGCGTATGGTCGATTCCAAGCGCACCAGCCCGCACGTCCACACCGTCTTCAAGATCGACTTCACCAAGATCGTGAAGCTCCGCGAGAAGGAAAAGAGCAAGTACGAGCAGCGTAACGGCGTGAAGCTCACCTACATGCCGTTCATCACTCGCGCCGTCATCGCCAACCTGAAAAAGCTGCCGATCATCAACGCGCAGATGGAAGGCGATGCGATCCGCTACCCCGCGAACATTAACGTGGGCATCGCGGTCGCGCTCGAGTGGGGACTCATCGTGCCTGTCATCAAGCAGGCAGAGGAGAAGAGCTTCCTGGGTATCGCCCGCTCCATCGCCGACCTGGCGGAGCGCGCACGCGGCAAGAAGCTGAAGCCGGATGAAGTGAGCGGTGGCACCTTCACCATCACCAACCCCGGCATCTTCGGCGAGCAGTTCGGTACGCCGATCATCAACCAGCCGGAGAGCGCCATCCTCGGCGTCGGCGGTCTCTTCAAGGAGCCCGCGGTCGTCACCGCTCCGGACGGCACCGAGTCGATCGCCATCCGCCACTTCCTGCACCTGACCCTCGGCTTCGATCACCGCACTATCGACGGCGCCGACGCGGGTAAGTTCATGTCGGAAGTGAAGAAGACGCTAGAGAACTGGTCGGAAGATATCGGTTAGTTCGCGGTTAGCAGTTAGTCATAAAGACGGCCAGCGGGAGGTTGCTCCTGTTGGCCGTCTTTTTTTAACCCATGTCATCCCGACCGAAGCGCAGCGAAGTGGAGGGACCTGCGGTTCTTCTTATCTCACGCAGCTCGGATATGCCTGGAACTTAGATATGGCTCTGGTGTCTAAGTTCGTATCGAGACAACGTGAAGGCTTATATCCGGAGGAAGAGTGAAGAGCCCTGGCATTGATGAGTCCTGTTTGTCTTGGTCAGGCACAGATGTTTCCTGTGGGATCGCTGAGTGCAAAAAGCGATCTGGATGCATTCAAAAACCAATGGTATTCGGGTAGCCTTCATGCGCTGCAGGAAGGTCCGATCTATCCTCTGGCCAAAGATCACGATGCGGAGTGCTATCGGTTTCTCTGGCTGCGCTCCTTCAATCACCCAGTCTCCGTGCGTTTATTTCGCAACGAAAAGAAGCAATGGATGTTGGCTCTAAAGATTGGAGGAGGTGCTGGAGGCTACCCACCCGGTGCGTTGCTAGAGAATGATACTTGGCCTATGAAGGAAGCTGATGTGAAAGCGTTCTTGGCTCAGGTGGAGGCGAAGGGTTTTTGGACGACGCCGAATCCTATTAGCGATCAAGGCGGCCTGGATGGATCGCAATGGATTATCGAGGGCGTTAAGAATGGCAGGTATCACATCGTGGATCGATGGTCGCCAAAGAGCGGTGTTGCGCGCGAACTCGGTTGGGAGATGGTATTTGATTTAGCTGGTCTCGAAGTGCCGAAGCGAGATATCTATTGAAAGAGGCTGCTTAATAAGAACTGCAGGTCCCTCCACTTCGCTGCGCTCCGGTCGGGATGACAATCTGTTTGTTGATAGGTTAAGTAAAGCGGCCAGAAGGGAGACATTCCCAGCTGGCCGCTTCATCACTAACCGTCTTTGTGCCCGACCGCTGGCTTGCTAGCTTGCCAGCTCCTGAAAGACTCGCTGAAGTTATAACTTATCCTGAGCCTCCAGCACTCGCGCAACAGCTTCTTCCGGCGTTGCACCCACCGCCGATAAGTGCCCCATCTTTCTTCCCGGACGCGCACTGTGCTTCTCGTATAAGTGCAATCTAACTCCGGTAACCGCGAGTGCCGCATCCCAGCGAGGCTCGCGGCAGTTACCGTCCTCGTCGAACCAAAGGTCCCCGAGCAGGTTCGAGATCGCTGCAGGCTGCACCACCGACACATCGCCCAGCGGCAGGTCGCACGCCGCGCGGATCGCCTGCTCGAACTGGCTGGTGACGCAGGCGCGCTCGCTCGCGTGATAGCTGTTGTGCGGGCGCGGCGCGAGCTCGTTCACCAGCAGCTCGCCGGACTTCGTCATGAACAATTCGACCGCGATTAGGCCCTCAAGCTCGAACTCCTTCGCGATGCGTGCAGCGATGCCCTGAGCCTTGTTCTCAAGATCAGCAGGGATGGACGAAGGAATCACGCTCCACGCGAGGATCTGGTTCTCGTGGTGGTTCATCGCGGACGAGAAGCTCTTCGTCTCGCCGTTGGGCGCGCGCGCCACCATCACCGAGATCTCCTTGTCGAGATCGACGGCCTGCTCTGCAACGCACGGCTTTCCGCCGAGCAGCTTCCAGGCTTCTGCGGGGGGGGTCGCGTCTCCAAAGCCGAGCTTCACCTGGCTGCGGCCGTCATAGCCGCCGCGTGCGCTCTTCACGAAGAGACGCGGACCGATTTCTGCCACTGCCTTGACGAGATCTTCTTCGGACTCGATCGCACGCCATGCGCCGATCGGGAAGCCGTGCTCAGCAAGCCACGTCTTCTGCAGGATGCGGTCCTGGATGGTACCCATCAGTGCGCGGCCAGGGCGCACAGGTGCATACTTCTGCGCGGCGTCCAGGCAGGCGAGCGAAACCTGTTCGATCTCAAGGGTGATAACGTCCGAGCCGCGCGCGAGGTCGGCTGCGGCGCGGGCATCGTTCCATCCGCCTTCGAAACATGCATCCACAACGAAGCGCGCCGGACAGGAGGGATCGGGGTCCATCACCTGCACGCGGTAGCCGAGCGAGCGCGCAGCCATGGCCATCATGCGGCCCAGCTGGCCGCCGCCGAGGATACCGATGGTCGCGCCGGGAAGAATGGGGTTGGCAGTCTTCAGAGTCACTGGGGCAGCTCCTGCGCAAGCACTTCGTCGCGACGGGCTTCGCGCCAGGCCTTCAGCTTTGCGCGGAGTTCGGGATCGGTGGTGGCCAGCATCTGCGCGGCGAAGAGCGCGGCGTTGGCGGCTCCCGGCTTGCCGATGGCCAGCGTGCCCACGGGAATGCCCTTGGGCATCTGCACGATGGAGAGCAGCGAGTCGAGGCCGTTGAGCAGCGTGGCAGGCACGGGCACGCCGAGGACCGGCACGGTCGTTTTGGCTGCGAGCATACCTGGCAGGTGCGCCGCGCCGCCGGCTCCGGCAATGATGGCACGCAGGCCGCGGCCTTCCGCCTGTTCGGCGTACTCGAAGAGCCAGTCGGGCGTGCGGTGGGCCGAGACGACGCGGGCTTCATGCGCAATGCCGAGTTCCTTCAGGATCTCGACGGCCGGAGCCATCACGTCATAGTCGCTCTTCGAGCCCATCACGATGCCGATGAGGACTGGGCTTTCCGTTTTCCGCGCCTTCGGCGCGGTGGTGGTTTTCTTCAGATTCGATTGTTTCTTCAAGAGAGACGGCGCTCCGTAGCTTTGATCAACCCTTCAGGGTAATCGAAACGGGGATTTTGGTGTGAGCGGCGTGCATGGCCGCGTGTTTATTGGATCAAGCGCAAAATCGGTATATATCGTAACTGTAACTATTACGTATTCGACGGAAATCGATCCATATGTATCTGTATCGGTTACGAAATGAGTTTTGTTTAGGAATAATAGGGGTTTGCGAGCCTTCCTTTAGGCGCTTCCGAGCGCGAGCCGCAGATTTCCGTTCGCTTTTCGGAGGTGAGCTTCGGCGGCAGCCCGGTCGAGTTTGAGCCGGTGCATGACGACTGCCGTTTTTACTGCACCGGCCTGCTCAATCAGAGCCGCCGCTTCCGGGGTATCAAGGCCGGTCAGGGTTGAGACGATGCGGGCCGACCGGTCGCGCAGCTTGGCGTTGGTCGGCTGCACGTTCACCATCAGGTTGCCGTAGACGTAGCCGAGGCGCACCAGCGCGCCGGTGGAGAGCATATTCAGCACCAGCTTGGTCGCGGTCCCGGCCTTCATGCGCGTGGAGCCGGTGACTGCTTCGGGGCCGGTGACGGGCGTGATCTCCAGTTCCGCAGCCTGCGCGACGCGCGAGCCTGCCACGCAGCTGAGGCCGACGGTAAGGGCTCCGAGCCGGCGGGCGTAGGCGATGCCGCCGAGAACATACGGCGTGCGCCCGCTGGCGGCAATGCCGACCAGTACATCCTTAGCGGAGAAGCTTCGCGCCTCAAGGTCGCGCTGCCCCTGCTGCTCATCGTCTTCCGCGCCTTCCACGGGGTGGCGCAGGGCATGGTCGCCGCCTGCAATCAGTCCCTGAACCATTTCCGGCGGGGTGTTGTAGGTCGGAGGGCATTCGGAGGCGTCGAGCACGCCCAGCCGCCCCGAGGTGCCTGCGCCGGAGTAGAAGAGCCGCCCACCGCGTCCCAGCCGTGCGGCAATGGCATCGATGGCGGCGGCAATGCGATCCGACTCGCGCCCGACAGCCTCCACCGCTTCCTGATCACAGACGTGAAGCGCACGGACAAGGTCAGCGGTCGAACGGCTGTCGAGGTCGGCAGTGGCCGGGTTGCGGGCTTCCGTGGTGAGGGCGGCGAGGTTCTCGATCATCCTCCTAGCGTATAGATCACGTTGATCTGTGTCTCTACGCTGACCGGCTTGCCGTTGAGCAGGTAGGGCTGGTACTTCCAGCTGTGTACGGCGATAATCGCTGCGATCGCTAGCCGATAGTCGGGTGCGGTAAGCACCTCAAGTTGTTGTACGGAGCCATCTTCCTCGATGAGGGCAGGCAGGATGACCTTGCCCTGGATGCGGTCCTGCTTCGACCCTACCGGATAGATCGGCTGAGCGCCGCCTACTCTCGACCCTTTCAAAACCGCCGCGCTGGCGGCAATCATCTTGATTTTTGATTCCGGAACCGCATCGGCAGGTGGTTGAAAGGCTGTCTCATTGACTGTCGGGATGAGGTTACCCTCTTCAAGGTGAGCCGTGGCGTAGTTCTTGCCTGCATCCATGATCTGCAGATCGATAGGGATGTAATGACCTCCGAGGCTACCGATGCGCTGGTAGAGAGCAGTGTGGCTGCCGTAGGAGCCTGCGGAACGAAGAATCGGCTTATCCTGGTCAAAGCAGTAGAAAGGGAAGATGCCTTCCGGCGCACCCGGAATGATGTGATCCAGGTGTCCTGCCGTTTCAACGCAGGTGAGATTGGCGTGAGGGTAGGGATTATCGCGGTGCTGGATCGTATAGTCGGCGAGCTTTGCCTCTGGCGGAATCTGCGTGACGACCTTATTCAGAACGGTGAGCTCGGCAACGGATGGTGAACCCTCATCTCCAACGCGAAAATAGCCATCCCGGGTGTGATATTCGGTCTGATTCAAGTGAGTACTGACCCACTCGCGCTTGTACTTATCCGGCGCGACCCACCACTCCTCGAAGGTACCCTGGTTTACCTGTTTTCCGTCGCTGTCGAAGGTCTGGTAGCTGTACTTGATGTGCCAGGGCTTCATGTCCGAGGAGGACAGGCCGTTGACCTCACGAGCAAGCGACAGCAGCTCTTTAGGATCCTTCGGTATCGAAATATCCTGCGTCGAAGAAGTTGCGGCGGGAGTTTGTGCTGGTGCGGCGTAGGCAGTCAATAACGCAAAGCCGAGGAGAGCAGAAAGGGAGCGGGCGTGCATGGATAGAGCCATGCTATGCGATAGGGAACCGCTCCCCGAAGGGAATTTGTGACGCTTAGGAGTTAGTCGACGAAGTGCTCGAAGAGCGTGTCGAAGTCTTCCAGACGCGCATATTCAATGATGACGCGGCCACGGCCCTTCTTGTCTTCGATACGAACCTTCAGGCCAAGGGCGCGCTGCAGGCGCAGCTCGGCCTCTCGCACATTGGGGTCGCCGGCCTGGCGATTCTCTTTCTCCTTGCCCTTTTCTTTCTTTTCCGGGTTCAGGATGCCCTGTACATAGCTTTCCGTCTGCCGAACGGACATGGAGAGCGCCATGACCTTTTGCGCGGCAGAGAGGATGGTCTCCGGGTTCTCCAGCGCAAGCAGGGCGCGGGCATGGCCAAAGCTGAGCTCGCCAGCTTCCACGCGGGTCTGGATCGCCTCCGGCAGGCGCAGCAGGCGGAGGAAGTTCGAGACCGAGGCGCGATCCTTGCCGGTGCGCTTGGCCATCTGTTCCTGCGTCATCTTGAACTCGCCTGCCAGGCGATCATACGCGCGAGCCTGTTCCATCGGGTTCAGGTCGGTGCGCTGCAGGTTTTCGACGATGGTCATCTCCATCGCCTGCTCATCCGACACGGTGCGCAGGATGGCAGGGATGGTTTCCTTGCCGGCGCGTTGCGATGCCAACCAGCGGCGCTCGCCCGCGATCAGCTGGAAGCGGCCATTGGGCAGGGGACGGACCAGAATCGGCTGCACGACACCAGTGGCGGCGACAGAGGCGGCCAGTTCATTGAGCTGGGCCTCATCGAAGCGCGTGCGGGTCTGGTAGGGGTTGCGATCGATATCGCCAACAGGAACCTCACGCGGCGTGCCTTCGATGACCTGCGGTTTTGCCTCGGGCTCGGGTTCCGGCTTGGCGGGTGCCGGTGCGGCGGCGCGGGGCAGCAGGGTGTCGAGTCCGCGGCCAAGGGCGCGGCGCTTAGGGGCATCTTTTGGGGCGGCTGGCGGCATGAGCAGATCCTTCGAGCGGGGGAGTCATTTGGGGTTGCGGGCGGTGAGGCTGGCTTGGCGCTAGCGCCTCATCCGTAGGGCCAGAAGCGGACCTTGGCCGCGGGCTTTTGCGCTGCTGCTGCCTTGCGTTCCTTTGCCTTTGGGCTTACGCGCTTGTGGCGCCCCAGGATCTCCTCCGCCAGCTCGGCATAGCTCTCAGCGCCGCGTGAGCGTGGGTCATAGGTAAGGACAGGCTTTCCGTAGCTCGGAGCCTCAGCAAGGCGAATATTGCGCGGGATCGTGGTCTTAAAGAGCTTGTCCTTGAAGAATTCGCGCAGATTTTCCGTGACCTGCTGGGCAAGGTTCGTGCGGTCGTCGTACATGGTGAGCAGCACGCCTTCGATCTGGAGCTCGGGGTTGAGCGAGCCCTGGACGCGTTCCAGCGTATGCATCAGCTCGCTGATGCCCTCCAGGGCGAAGTATTCGGCCTGCATGGGCACCAGAAGGCGGTCCGCAGCCACCAGCGCGTTTAAGGTGAGCAGGTCGAGGGCCGGCGGGCAATCGAGCACGACATAGTCGTAGTCGGCGCGGACGGCATTGATAGCCTCGCGCAGGCGATAGGCACGGCGCTCATGCTCGATAAGTTCCACATTGGCACCGATGAGGTGCTTGCTGGATGGAACGAGCTTCAGCGTGTCAATTTCGGTGGCCTGCAGCGCCTCAGCGATGGTGGCTTCGCCGACGAGGACGTCATAGGTCGATTTCCGCTCATCATCGCGAGGAAAGCCATAGCCGCCGGTCGAATTGGCCTGCGGGTCGCAGTCAATCAGAAGGACGCGAAGGCCTTCGAGGGCCAGTGCTGCCGACAGATTGATAGCGGTGGTGGATTTGCCGACGCCGCCTTTTTGATTGACGACAGCGAGGACGGTGGTTGTGCTGGTTGCTGGGGCGTCTGCCATGAAGAAAAAGGGTATCGATCCGAAGGCCTGGGGTGCAACGGGAAAGGCTGTGCGAAAGCGGAGGAAAATTGTGGAAAGTTTTCAGGCATGCACAAGGGAGAGTGCGTGGAGTGCGCGTCTGGAGCGGGTTTGCAAGATTTTCGCCGCTTCGGGGTGGTTGTGGGTAAGTGCACCGGAATCGGTGGAAATCGTGGCGTGTTCCACGTGGAACATTGGAGGGGTGCAGGCTGTGTTGGAGGATGTTCCACGTGGAACATTTGGGATAGGAATCGAAAGCCGATTTGCTCCACATGGAACGCTCAAGCCAGAGGTAGGCTCAAAAAAGCCATGTTCCACGTGGAACACGGTGGAATCAGGCTGGCAGATGGCCTTTGAGGAGAAATCCGTGCCCACTGCTGCGGATGGGCAAATTCTCAAGCCAGATAAGGCCGGGCTGAACAGCCGAGACGGCCTCTTTTACCGCTGCCTGGGTCGTCTCCGTGGCGAACAGCACCAGGTATCCGCCGCTTGCTACCCGCTTCGCGGCCAAAGACGTGGCTTCCACCATCTTGTCGACAGCGCGGAGGGTCACCGCGCCAAAATATTGGGCCTCCGGCATCGTCTCGATGCGGCCGTCATGCACCCGGGCGTTGAGGCCGAGGGTGCGGACAACCTCCCGGAGGAAGGACGACTTCTTTGCCTGGGACTCGGCGAGGGTTACGGTGATCTCCGGTCTGAGGATAGCGACCGGTATTCCGGGAAAACCTGCCCCTGAGCCAAGATCGAGCACCGTAGCGGCGGGAAGTTCGGCTACGGCGGGAAGCGCAAGGGCACACTCGATGGACTCGAGGAAATGGCGGCGCAGGATCTCTTCGGGATTCCGGATCGCGGTGAGGTTCAGCCTGGAGTTCCACTTGAGGAGGAGTTCGAGATACGCGGCGAATTGTGCAGAAGCGCCGTCGGGAAGGGATTCGAGGCCGGCCTCTCGGACAGCCTCGGTGAGCCTCTCAGCCCAGTTTGTAGGAGTATTCACTGGGCAGAGGCCTGGGGCGCGACGGACTCTCGAATCGCGCGGGGTTGCCATGAGGCGGAAGCCTCGATAAACGCGGCAAAAATCGCCCGGGAAGCGGCGTCAATGTCGTAGGTGCGTTCGGGATGCCATTGCACGGCAAGCACAAACGTATCTCCAGTGCCTTCGAGGGACTCAAGAATGCCGTCCTCGGTGCTCCGCGCAGCGACGCGGAGACGATCTCCGGGCTGATCGATGGCCTGATGGTGGCTGCTGTTGACCGTCAGAGGCGTTTCGGCGCCGCTGAGGCCCAGAATCGCTGCCAGCCGGCTTCCGGATTCCACTGTGACCGTGTGTGCGTCAACCACGGTCCGCCCCGGGGCATGGTTGATCGTTGTCGGGTGTTGCGTCGGGACATCCTGGATCAGCGAGCCGCCCCGCCATACGTTCCACGACTGCAGACCGTAGCAGATACCAAGAATCGGCTTGTCGAGGTTCGCCGCGTCCTGGATCAACAACTCGTCAACGGCTTCCCGGGAAGAATCAGCCTCATTGCAGGCCGAAATGCGGGGATGGCCGTATTTTTCAGGATCGATATCCGCCTTCGAACCCGGAAGAAGCACTCCCTGGCAGGAGGCAACAAGGCGCGCGACCTCGACAGGGGAGGCCGAGAGTGGGATTTCGACCGGAATTCCGCCGGCGGCCTCGATGGCGTGGAGATACTGAGGCAGGGCGCGGCTGTTGTATTCAGCGTCCGAGCTGTGCGGAACAGGGATGGCGATGCGGGGGGTGCTCATTGTTCGGTTCCTTCGAGGGTGATGGTCTCAAACTGGGCCTCTGCGGGGAGGGCGGGGGCCTCGAGCCAGGAGTGCTGATAATAAAGGCGGCTAATCTCCGCCCGGAGATGGGCCGTAAGCTTATCCAGTTCCCGGACGGAATAGCCGGTTGTCTCGATCGGCTCTCCCACGGCCAGTATGACTTCCACCGGGAAGAAGACCTTGTTGTGCATGGGTAGAAGCTCCCAGGTCCCGATAAGAGCCATGGGAATGAGGGGAGCCTTCGCTTTCAGAGCCATGAAGGCAGGGCCGTTCAGGAACTCATCCGTATGTCCGGACTCGGAGCGGCCTCCCTCGGGGAAAATAAAGAGCGGCAGGCCGGACTTCAGGGTGCGGACCGCGGAGCTGAGGCTACCGATGGAGGCACGGGGATTGCTGATATTGACGGGTACCTGTCCGGAGCGGGTGAGGTGCCAGCCGATGAAAGGCAGGCCAAAGAGCTCATGCCGGGCAACGATGCGGAACTGGAAGGGCAGCGAACCGAAGATGACCGGCGTATCCATATAGGACAGGTGGTTCGCGCAATAGACGGCGATGCGTCCATCCAGATTTTCCGGATTCAGGATTCGGACCTTTGCCCCGCTGATCCGGGTGATGACGCGTCCCCAGCTCTGGGCGATGGCGTGCTGCTGACGGCCGGATTTATCCCAGAGCGAGGAAAGGAGGGACAGACTTCCGAAGAATCCCGTGCTCAGAAAGAAAGCCGGGGCGCGGAAGGCATAGCTGAAGAGCCACGTGCCAAATGGCACCGGACTGGGACGAGGCTGGAGCGAGCGAGGCATATAGGTATCTTTCAGGCCTCCGGATTGGCTTCCGGGGCTGTGAGGTGCGCGAGAGCAGCAGGGCGGAGTTCGCCTACGAGGTAGACGCTGCCGGTGATTACGGCAAGACCGGATTCCCCGGCCAGGGCATAGGCTCTCTCGAGTGCCTCCCGGGGACTTGAAGCGGTTTCCGCGATGGTTCCGGTTGTAGCTGCGGCAGCAGAGAGCTCGGCGAGCGTGGCCGTACGCGGGGAAGGAACCTCGGTGAGGATAACCCTGTCGAAAAGAGGGAAAAGTACCTGCGCAATTTCTGCGATGGCCTTGTCTCGGAGGCATCCGAAGACGGCAACCAGCGGCCGCGGCTCAGGATCGAGACGCGAAATCGCGGCACGCAGCGCCCAGGCGCCCGCGGGATTGTGCGCGACATCGAAGAGTAGGCGGCCGATCTGCTCGAGACGTCCGGGCCAGTTTGTCTTGCGGATGCCTTCCGCAATGGAAGCGGGGGTGATCCTGAATTTGTTCCCTAAATTGTCACTGATACGGTTACGAATCGCTACCGCTGTCGCAATGGCTAGCGCGACGTTGCGCTGCTGGTGCGCCCCGGGAAGCGGCGAAGCGACCTCGATGGTCTCATCCAGTACGCGAACCGGATAAGTGCCGCTCTCGGTGGTGCGCGACGGGATGTAGTCGGCTGCGTTCACTCCTTCAACGTTGCGTGCGACAGCAATCTCGCCGATGGCCTGATTCGCCTCGGGATGCTGCGGCAGCGTGACGAGGGTGCCGTTTTCACGCAGGATGCCAGCCTTCTCGCGGGTAATGTCGGTGATCGTAGGGCCAAGCCACTCGGTATGGTCGAGAGAGATGTCGGTGATGACGGAGACCAGCGGCTCAACGATATTCGTGGCATCGAGACGGCCGCCCATGCCGACTTCGAGGATGGCGATGTCCACACTTTCCTCAGAGAAGCTGAGGAAAGCGAGGGCAGTCATCGCTTCGAAAAAGCTGGGATAGCCGGGTAGCGCACGCTCGGCAACGAGGCGGCGAGCGGTGTCGTCCACCTGGAAATAGCGCCGAGCGAAGGCATCGTCCGATATTTCTGCAGATGCCTGGCCGGGAGCGAGGATCTGGATACGCTCGTTCACACGGGTGAGGTGCGGCGAGGTGTAGAGGCCGACTCGCAGTCCCGAAGCCGCGAGGATGCTGGCCAGTGTGGATGAGGTCGAGCCTTTGCCATTTGTGCCAGCAACGAGCACGGATGGGAAAGTTTTTTCGGGATGGCCGAGCGCAGCAGCAAGAGTCCGCATCTGGTCGAGCTCAAACTTGCGGCGCGGCTGGCCCGGCGCGGGTGCATGGAGCTCTCCCGCAAGTGCGTAGAGGCCCTCAATAGCGGCTGCGTAGGACATACCTCAATTTTAGTAGGAGGGGAGTGGCAGTCCAGGCGTTGGCGCTCGGCTCATTTTCGGCAGCAGAGCGCCAACCACGCTGGATCAGACCTGCGCGTAACCGCCGTCGACGAAGAGCTCGATGCCGGTGACATAGCTGCTGTCATTGGAAGCAAGATACACCGCAGCCTTTGCTATCTCCTGCGGCTGACCGAGGCGGCCGAGTGGCACGGTGGCGGAGATGCTGTTTCGCCTCGCCTCGCCCGCAGGGGCCGATTCGAAGAGACCGCGCAATCCTTCGGTGTCGATAGGACCAGGGCTGATGGTGTTCACGCGAATCTGACGGGCCTTCAGATCGGTGGTCCATGTGCGTGCAAAGGATCGGATCGCCGCCTTGGTCGAGGCGTACACACTGTTGGATCCCGAACCCTTGCTGCCTACAACAGAACCGAGGACGATGATCGACGCGCCTTCCGGAAGCAGCGGCAGCGCTTTTTGGACGGTAAAGAGAGTGCCCTTCACATTGGTATCGAACATGTCGTAATAGTCTTTCTCGGTGATGGTTCCGAGGACGCCGTAGCGGGCGATGCCGGCATTGGCGACAACGATGTCGAGGCGGCCTTTTTCTCTCTGGATCTGTTCGAAGATGCGATCGAGGTCCTCAAGCTTCGAGACATCGGCCTGAATGGCGGTGGCGTCAGGGCCGATCTTCGCGACGGCCTCATCCAGCTTGTCTTTCCTGCGGGCGGTGAGAAAGACATGTGCGCCTTCGGCGGCAAATTCCTTCGCTGTGGCAAAACCGAGGCCGCTGTTGGCTCCGGTGACGAGGGCAATCTTTCCGGTGAGCTTTCCCATGCTTGAACTCCTTGATGTTTTGTACCGTTTGTTATGGTTGCGTCAAAGAGATGGCTTGCCGAGGGCAGGCGATGCAGTATTTTGTACCGAAAGTTATAGAATTAAAGCAGAGGAATCAAAAATGAGTACGGCAAAAGGTGGCAGACCGAGAGAGTTCGATCCGGACTTCGCGGCCGAGCGGGCCATGGAGGTTTTCTGGGCGCGCGGCTATGAGGGCGCTTCGATGCATGAGCTCACCGCGGCGATGGGCATCAACAAGCCCAGCCTCTATGCATTCTTCGGCGATAAGCGCGGGCTTTTCGACGCGGCGGTAGAGAAATATGCGGAAGGACCGCTCAGCTTCGGGCCAAAGGCGCTCGCGTTACCGACAGCGAAGGAAGCTGTTGCAGCGGCCCTGCGCGGCATCATCGACGTTACGACGCGCCGCGGTTTCCCGAAGGGCTGTCTGCAGACCCATGCCGCACTTGCCTGCAGTCCGGAAAACGAGGAGGTGCGGGAGAAGATGGCCGCACGGCGGCAGGCTTCCGAAGGACGGCTCCGGGCGCGGCTGCGCGAGGGACAAAAGGCGGGCGAGCTGCCTGCCAGCTGCGACGTGGCGCGACTGGCAAAATACTTCACTACCGTGGCGAACGGCATCACGGTGCAGGCTGCTTCAGGAGCTTCGCGCAAAGAGCTTGAGGGAGTCGCGGAGGTGGCGCTGGCCGCGTGGCCGAAATAAGGACATCGCGAGCGCGTTGCGTGACATCCTTATCACCATGAGCATGACACGGCGCAGATTCGGGCAGGTGCTTACGGCGATGGGGCTGGCTCCCATTGCAGGGCGAGTGATCGCCGAGGGCGAGATCTCCGGCGCAAGCGGCGGTGTCAGCGACCCGCAGCAGCTGCGCCTCTCGCGCAGTGGATGGATGCCGAACAACGAACACCTGCCGGTGCTGCTCTACCGCAACGTGATCGCGGCAGGCGGGGAAGATCCGGCATCGCTTTTTGAAGCA
Source organism: Silvibacterium sp. (assembly GCF_047605705.1). Classification (NCBI taxonomy): domain Bacteria; kingdom Pseudomonadati; phylum Acidobacteriota; class Terriglobia; order Terriglobales; family Acidobacteriaceae; genus Silvibacterium; species Silvibacterium sp. The sequence goes on from NZ_JASGFD010000014.1 coordinate 89,429, forward strand.
GCCTTCACGCGGAATGGCTGGCCTCCGCAGTGGCGCAATGGTGTTTACAGCTTTCATCACTATCACTCTACTGCGCATGAGGTGCTCGGCTTTGCTGCGGGACGCGCACGGATCATGCTGGGCGGTGAGGGCGGACACGAGGTCAGCGTCGAGGCTGGAGACGTAGCAGTACTGCCGACAGGCACCGGGCATTGCCGGGTATGGGCCAGCGACGACTTTCTTGTCGTCGGTGCCTATCCGCCTGATCAGCAGTGGGATATCTGCCGCGCCGCTCCGGATGCATCCGCCATCGAGCGCATGTCGCATCTTCCCTATCCGAAAAGTGATCCGGTGACGGGCGCGAACGGCGTGCTGCCGCGTCTGTGGACTTAGATTGAGTGCACTTTAATGCGCTTTCATGACGCGCACGGGAATGTGGCTTTTCACCGTTTTTTCAAACGATATTGAGACGTGTCTCAGCGCGGGACTTCTATAAGCGTGGGCAGGTAGTGAGGACAGATTGCTGCCGGAATCTGCTTAACGGAGCCCCGCCGATGAGCCCAGCAACCAGCGTAGACCGCAGGTCCTTTCTGCGCAGCGCAGCCAGCCTGTCCGCTGCTGTTCTTGCCAGCACCGCTACGGACACGAAAGCTCAAACCGACATTCAGGCCGCAACAGAGCTGCTGCCATCGCCGGACAGCTCAGGCATCGAGCACATCGTCGTCGTCATGATGGAGAACCGCAGCTTTGACCATTTGCTGGGATGGATGCCGAACGCGAATGGACGCCAGGCCGGGCTTACGTATCTCGATAACAACGGCAATCCGCAGTCCACGCATCGACTCAACTATTACGTGGGCTGTGAGCATCCCGATCCGGATCACTCCTACGCGGGTGGCCGGTCAGAGTACGACAACGGCAAGATGGACGGCTGGCTGCGCACAAGCACGAACGACAGCTTCTGCATCGGCTATTACGAGGAAGCGGACCTGCCGCTCTTCGGCACGCTGGCGCGCAATTACACGACGCTGAACAACTACTTTGCATCGATCCTCTCGTCGACATTTCCGAATCGCGTTTTTCAGCATGCCGCGCAGACCGATCGTCTGAGCAACACACTCGATATCTCCACGCTACCGACGATCTGGGACAAGTTACAGGAAGCGGGCGTGAGCTGCCGCTATTACTACTCGAACGTGCCGTTCCTCGCCTTGTGGGGATTGAAGTACACGGGCATTTCGAGCCTGTATGCGCAGTTTCTCTCCGATGCGACACTCGGCAATCTGCCTGCGGTCTCCTTCGTCGATCCATGGTTCACGATTCTCGACGATGGCCTCGGAAATGATGACCATCCGCACGCAGATCTGCGCAAGGGAGAGATCTTTCTGCGTGAGATTGTGACCACGCTGGCGGCGAGTCCACAATGGAAGAACACGGTGCTGGTGATCAATCGCGATGAATGGGGCGGATTCTTCGATCACGTGGTGCCGCCGCGTGTGATTGCGCCGAATACGGTGGACACGGATCTCGTGAATGGTCAGGCTCTGCTGGGCTGCCGTGTACCGACGATCGTGGTCTCTCCGTTTACCAAAGGCAATGCTGCCAAGCCGAGAATCAACTCGCTGCTCTACGATCACACCTCGGTGCTGAAGATGATCGAATGGCGCTGGGGCTGAGCCCGCTTACCTCGCGCGATGCCTCGGATGAGGTGGCAAATCTTGCGCTGGCGCTGAATTTCTCGCAGCAGGATACGACGCTGCCCACATTACCTGTCATTGCGGAGCCGCCTCTCGATCCATGCACGCTCGACGATATCTTCGAATCGCTGGACACGAAGAGCACCAGCACGACTACTGCTACTGCGACGAGCAACGCAGCTGCGCAGGTCAGTTCGCCTCGCACCGTGGTGAATACGCAGAAGGCAATGGCCGTCGCGCAGGCCAAGCATAACAACGGTGAAGACAACGAGACGTATGACTTCTATCTGCTGTTGAAGTCAGAGAACGTGCAGGGATGGACGCTGCCCGCGAATCTCAAAGAAAAGTAAAGACCGAACCACGCCCCGACGGGTTTTGTTGTTGCCTGTCGGGGCGAATTCTCTAAGCTGTCTTGTCCTCCGCGTCGCCATCGATAGGCGCAATTGATCGCAGCCATCACAAATCACGTCCGACACGCGCCTCTTCCTTTACATCTCTTTATCTGGATATGCAGCAGGCAGACAGACAAGAGAGATGATTACCAATCGACGTGACTTTATACAGCTCACCGGACTGGCGCTTGCGGCCGGCCCGGCGAGTCTGGCTGCAACAACGAGGAGCCCGGAGAAGACAATGACGACAAACGAGCCGAAAATCTGCATCAGCGAGATCACCACTAAGCCGTGGACATTGCGGCAGGATGTGGAAGGCTACAAGCGGAACGGCGTCGGCATCGAGCTCTGGGAATCGAAATTCAGCCAGGACAATTACGCCCGCGAGTTGGCATGGGTGGAGGAGCAGGGCATTGCGGTGAGTTCTGTGCAGCCGTATGTGCTCACGGTGTTTCCTTCCATGTCCGTCCTCGAACCGAAGGACCCGCAGGAGCGTGTGGGTTTAATGTGCCGCACTATCGATCGTTTTCAGAGCGTGCTGCGCGGCAAGGCCTTTCCGACGAACACAGGTGCGGACCCGAGCGGGAATGAGGACCTGGTGTGGCGAACCAGCGTGGAAGTCTATAAGCGACTGGCCGACTATGCCGCGAAGCGCGATGTGAAGGTAGCCTTCGAGCCGCTGGGTGCATCGTTGATGAATCGAAGCACCACGGTGAGCAATATCGAAGTGGCGCTTGAGATGGTGCACGAGGTGAATCATCCCAACTTCGGCCTGACGGCGGATGCCTACAACCTGTGGGAGAGCAGTGCGCTCGATCAGGTGTCACTGTGTGGAGACAAGCTGTTCCTCGTGCATGTTGCCGATTGGAAGCGGCCGCGTAACTTCCACGATCGCCGCGTGCCGGGCGAGGGCAGGATTCCGCTCACCGACTTCCTGCGCCGTGTGAAGGCTCTCGGTTATCGCGGACCGCTGGTCGTCGAAATCTTCTCGGAGGGTGTTCCCGATTCGCTGTGGTCGCAGAACCTCGATGACGTGGTGGAGCGGTCAAAGCGCGGTATCGAGGCTGCGCTGGCGGCAGTGTAGCGCCGCCGATATTTCACTTCGCAATTATGCGTGCGTGCTCTTTCCCGGCAGGGCACGCACGATCTCTACAAACCGCTCTACCAGCGGCCAGCGATCTTTCCGCCACGCGATGCCGACACGCCAGCGTGCGCGCGGGTCTTCGAGTGAGCGATAGCGGATGCCGGGAATGCGCATGCGCTGCGTGCTGGCCGGGGCGAGGCTCACGCCCATACCGGCACGCACCAGGTTCAGCCCGGTGAACCATTCGTTCACCTCCTGCACCACATGCGGATTGAAGCCTGCGGCATGGCAGAGCCGCATCGCGTGGTCGTAATAGGTACTGGAAACACTGCGTGAGACGAGTACGAAAGGGTCTTCGCGAAAATCCCGCAGGCGCAGCCTCGCACTGGCAAGGCGGGATTGGGCAGCAACCAGCAGCATCTCTTCCTCCAGCACCGGGATCGTCTCAATCTGTTCAGACGGACTCGGCAGGCGGATGAAGCCTACGTCCAGCGTGCCCTGCACCAGTTCATCGATCTGCCGTGTCGTGCCCAGGTCGCGCATCTCCAGCAGCACATTCGGGAACGCCTTGCGGAATGCAAGAATGGCGGTCGGCAGCAATGCGCCCAGCGCCGCCATGCCAAAGCCGATACGCAGACTCCCGGCCTCGCCGCGCGCGGCCTGGTACGCAAGTGCCTCAAAGGCTGTGCTCTCGCGGACCAGCGAGCGCGCTCGCTCTAGCAGCGCCTCGCCGGCGGGTGAAAGGCGCACGAGGCCGGTGGTGCGCTCGAAGAGACGTCCGCCGATGTCATCTTCCAGGCGCTGGATCTGGCGCGTGAGTGCCGGCTGTGACAGGTGCAGACGAATGGCGGCGCGGCCGAAGTGCAGTTCTTCGGCAAGGATGGCGAAGGCCCGCAGCGCATCGAGCGAGAAGCTCATGCACAAAGGTTATCAAGGCGGCGACGGAAATTCATGATCCTGCACAGGTCGAATCGGTTCCAATAGAGTATGCGGGAAAATGCAGCAAAATTTGCGCTGGCACTGCTGTTCATCGTCGACGGCTTCGGCTTTGGCCTCTGGGCAGTGCACGTGCCGGTCTTTAAACAGAAGCTGGCGCTGAGTAACGGCGCACTGAGCATCGTGCTTTTTGGGCTGGTGGTGGGCTCCATCATCAGCATGCCGCTCATCGGTCAGCTTATTGCGCGTGTGGGCAGCCGCCCGGTGGCGCGTGTGGTCGCGCTGGGCTACAGCCTCGTCATCGCGGCCATGGGCTTCGTCGACTCCTACGCAATGCTGCTGGTCTGCGCCATTCTCTTCGGCGCGATGAAGGGCGCCTTCGACGTCACCATCAACACGCAGGCCATCTCCGTCGAACGCCACTTCGGCAAGTCGATCATGAGCCCGCTGCAGGGTTGCTGGAGCCTGGGAGGCCTTGTCGGCGCGAGCGGTTCGAGTCTCTCGCTGCGCCACGGCGCGTCTTTGACGTTCGATCTTACCGGCGGTGGATCGCTGATGGTTCTGGCTGCGCTGCTGGCGCTACCGTGGATCATCACCGAGACGGCTGGCGGCTCGGAGGAAGGCAAGTTCCGGTTGCCGGATGCGAGTACGCTGCGTCTGGCGCTGATCGCCTTCTTCGGACTCTTTGCCGAAGGTGCGGTGGGTGACTGGGCCGCGGTCTTTCTGCGCTCGAACCTGAAGGTAAGCCTCTCACTGGCGGCCGCGGGTTATGCGACTTACGCGATCGCGATGACGGCGGCGCGCTTCTCGGGACACTGGCTGCTGCGCTGGCTGTCGCCAAAGCAGGCATTGCTGGCGAGCGGCGGCGTGCTGGCGCTGGGCTTCTGTGGCGCGGTCTCGCTGCATAGCTGGCCGGCCGCCCTGGTAGGCCTCGCGCTCACCGGCTTCGGCATGGCGAATATTGTTCCGGTGGTTTTCACCGCGGTGGCGCAGACGACGCGCGGCGCGGTGGGACCTGCCATCTCAGCCGTGGCGACAGTCGGTTATTTCGGATTGCTGGCTGGACCTCCGCTCATCGGCTGGGCCGCGGTGCATGTGGGCCTCGAATATGCGCTGTGGCTTGTGGTGCTCTCCGGTGTGGCTGTGGCCTGCGGGCCACTGATGATGGCGCGGAATCGCGATCGCGAACAGGACGCGGTGCCGGTGGCGTAATGCCAGAGCCGCGTTCGCGATAATAGACAAGACACGGCGCAGCTTGTGATCGCGCCGGATGGAGATAGAAATGGTTTCGATTGCTGTTGAGTATCAGGGCGAGCTGCACTGTAAGGCGGTGCACGGTCCGAGCGGGAACGAGCTGACCACGGATGCGCCGAAGGATAACCAGGGTCGAGGAGAGAGCTTTTCTCCCACGGACCTGGTGGCGACGGCGCTGGGCAGCTGCATGCTCACCGTGATGGGCATCATGGCGCGCACGCTGAACGTGGAGATCGCAGGCGCGACGGCGAACGTCGAGAAGAC